>QHSB01000666.1 GCA_003220335.1 Candidatus Rokuibacteriota bacterium | reverse complement strand
ACGGCCCCCTCCGAAACCTCCCCCAGATCCGGATTGCGCGGGCTAAGCCCGCGCTCGAACACCGCATAGACTGGTTGGGCGATGAGGCTGCTCGCGCTCCTGCTGCGTCGGTTGGTGTGGTTCGTTCCCACTTTGCTAGGGTTGCTCGCCGTCACGTTCGTCATCTCGCGGGTCGTTCCAGCGGATCCGGTGGGGCTGGTGGCGGGGGAGACGGCTACGCCGGCGCAGGTGGCGGCCCTACGGCGCGAGCTCGGGTTCGATCGGCCGCTGCCCGTGCAGTTCGTCGATTACGTCGCGCGGCTGGTGCGCGGCGACATGGGGCAGAGCCTCTACACCCGGCGGCCGATCGCCGCGGATCTCGCGCACCGCCTGCCGGCCACCATCGAGCTGACCGTGGTCGCCATGGTCGTCTCCGTAGTCGTCGGCATTCCGCTCGGCGTCCTCTCCGCGCTCTGGCGCAACTCGCTGCTCGACCACGCCCTCCGGGTCGTGACCGTGTCCGGTCTCGCCATCGCCAGCTTCTGGCTCGGCATCATGCTGCAGCTCCTCTTCGCGATGCGCCTGGGCTGGACGCCGCTCAACGGACGCTTGCCGGGGTTCCCTCCCCGCCCGCTCACCGGCTTCTACCTGGTGGACGCCGCCGTCACCGGCGACTGGCCCACGTTCGCCACCGCGCTGCTGCACCTCGCGCTGCCCGCCGCGACGCTTGCTTTCCCGGCGCTGGCCACGCTCGTGCGGTTCACGCGGGCCGGCGTGCTGGACGTGATGCAGTCGAATTTCGTCCTCTACGAGCGTGCGATGGGGCTGCCGCGGTCCGTCATCGTCTGGAAATACATGCTCCGGTCGGCGCTCACCTCGACGGTGACGCAGATCGGACTGCTGTTCGGCATTCTGCTCGCGGGCGCGGTGGTCACGGAGGCGGTGTTCGATTGGCCCGGGATCGGCACGTACGCGGTGAACTCCATCCTCCGCTCCGACTACAACGCCGTGATGGGCTTCACGGTCTGGGCGGGGACGATCTTCATCGTCGTGAACCTGCTCGTCGACGTCGCCCACACCCTCGTCGACCCGCGAGAGCGCACCACGTGAGCGCCATCGCGTTCGTGCTGGCGCGGCTCGCGCGCGATCGGTCGGCGCTGCTCGGGCTGGTGCTGATCGCGATCCTGCTCGCCGCGGCGCTCCTGGCGCCGGTGCTGGCCACGCATCCCGACGATGTGTTCGAGCTGCACCCGGCCGAGCGGTTGCGGGCGCCGAGCGCCGTGCACTGGCTCGGGACCGATCGGATGGGCGCCGACGTCTACAGCCGGCTCCTCTTCGGCGCGCGCATCACCATTCTCATCGGCGTCATCGCGGTGGGCGTCTCGCTGATCGTCGGGGTGCCGGTCGGGCTCGTGGCCGGCTACTACCACGGCTGGTTCAGTGATGTGTTGATGCGCGTGTCGGACGTCTTCCTCGCGGTGCCGCAGGTGGTGCTCGCCATCGCCATCGCGCAGACGCTGGGTCCGTCGCTGCCCAACGTCATCCTCGCGCTGTCGGCCACGTACTGGCCGTGGTTCGCCCGCGTGGTCTATGCGGAAACGCGCGCGCTGCAGCAGGAGGTCTTCGTGGAGAGCACGGCGGCCCTCGGCGCCTCGCCGTGGCGCCTGACGGCGCTGCACGTGCTCCCGAACATCGCCGCCCCGATCATCGTGCGCGCGTCGATCGGCATGGGATTCACCATCCTGACCGCCGCCGCTCTCGGCTTCCTCGGGCTCGGTCCGCCGCCGCCCACGCCCGAGTGGGGCCGCACCATCGCGGAGTCACGCGAGTTCCTGCCCGACGCGTGGTGGTACGCCACGGCGCCGGGCCTCGCCATCTTCCTCACCGTCATGGGCTTCAACCTGCTCGGCGACGGGCTGCGCGACGTCCTCGACCCACGGCTGCGCCGGAGCCGCGCGGCCGCCGATGCCTGAGCTGCTCTCCGTCCGTGGGCTCAGCGTCGACTTCGTCACCGACGGGGGCGTGGCGCAGGTGCTGGACGGCATCACCCTCGACGTCGGCCCCGGCGAGGTCGTCGGCCTCGTCGGCGAGAGCGGGTGCGGCAAGACGACGCTCGCGCGCGCCATCCTGGGCATCCTGCCCGCCGGGGCCACGCGCATCCGCGGTGG
>QHSB01000387.1 GCA_003220335.1 Candidatus Rokuibacteriota bacterium | reverse complement strand
GGTCCGAGGGTCCGGCGTGGAGCGGCCAGGGCCGCTACCTCGTCTGGAGCGACATCCCCAACAACCGGCAGATGCGCTGGCTCGAGGACGACGGGCGCGTGTCGGTGTTCCGCATGCCGTCGAACAACAGCAACGGCAACACGTTCGACTTCCAGGGCCGCCAGCTCTCCTGCGAGCACCTCACGCGGCGTGTGGTGCGCTACGAGCACGACGGCTCGATCACCCTGATCGCGGACGCGTACTCGGGCAAGCGGCTCAATTCGCCCAACGACGTCGTGCCGCATCCCGACGGCTCGTACTGGTTCACGGACCCGCCGTATGGCGGCCAGCTCTACGAGGGCGCGCCCGACGCGGCCGGCGGGCCGAGCAACCGCGCGGGCCGGCTCAAGCCGCGGCTTGGCCAGGCGCTGGGCATGGGCGAAAACAAGCGCGAGCTCCCGACCGGGGTGTATCGCGTCGATCCGATGGGAAAGATGGATCTCGTCGTCACCGAGGCACAGGTTCCGGATCCCAACGGCCTCTGCTTCTCGCACGATTACAAGAAGCTCTACGTGATCAGCACGGGCCGCGGCCCGGGCGACGCGGGCCCCGGGGGCAAGGGCGACATGCACGTGTTCGACGTCGGCAGCGACAACAAGCTCTCCAGCGGCAAGCTCTTCTCCGACTTCATGATCGACGGCGTGAAGTGCGGGCCGGATGGCGTGCGCGCCGACGTGGAGGGCAACCTCTGGTGCTCCAGCAACGCGGGGCGCTCGGTCGGCTACAGCGGCGTGACGGTGTGGAACCCGGACGGCAAGCTCATCGGGCGCATCCGGCTGCCGGAGATCTGCGGCAACGTCTGCTTCGGCGGGCCCAAGCGCAATCGGCTCTTCATGGCCGGCAGCCAGTCGCTCTACGCCGTCTACACGGCCACGCAGGGCGCCGCGCCGGGCTAGCCGCGCGCGCCCGCCCGACGGCTCAGCGCGCGCGCTCCTCCAGGACCAGCGTCTCGATGTCGTTGAGCACGGTCTGCGGGTGCAGGAAGGTCGAGGAGTAGATCTCGCGGACGAAGCCCGCGCGGTCGACGAGGAAGACCTTGAGCACGTGGGCGAGCTCGCGGCGTACGGCGCCGCTCGAGCGGTCGACCTCGTAGCGCACGTCCTGGCCGAAGCCCTCGACCAGCGGCATCAGCTCGCGCGCGGACGGCGTGGTGAGAAAGAGCCACGGCACGTCGCCGCCGCGCAGGCGGCTGCCCGCGTAGCGCCGCATCGCGGCCGGCGTGTCGCGCGCGGGATCGAAGGACAGCGTCACGAGCCGCACGCGGTCGCGCAGCGCCGGGACGGCCGCCACCGCGTCGCGCACCGTGTCGAACACGCGGTAGGCGAGCGGGCAGCCGTCCGGGTCCACGCAGGTCGTGTAGATGAAGCCGAGCAGGGTGATGCGCTCGCGCGTCAACCGCGCGAGCCGCTGCGGCCGGCCGTCGAGCCCCAGCACCTGGCCGTCGGGCGCGGCCATGATCCGGTGCAGCGTATAGGTGCCGGGCGCCGGCGGCTCGAAGTCGAGCGCGGGCAGCGGCTCGGCATCGTGCGCGGTGGCGGGCAGCGCGCAGGCAAGCCAGGCCAGCAAGACGAGGGCGGGCGCGCCCCCGCGCCGGATCACCGGGGCGTCGGCGCTCCGCGGAACGACTTACTGCCAAGCTTCATGTGGTGCGCGCGCCCGAGCTGCTCCTTGGTGAAATCGACCTCGAAGACCTGCGCCAGCTCCTTGCCGTCCCACGTGAAGCCGCGCAGGAACTGCTCGTTGTCGGCGCCGCCCTTGTCCCAGTTGGCCAGCAGCGACGAGGTGATGTAGACGCGCTTGCCGTCCCAGCTCTGCGAGATCATGTTGACCTGCTTGCCCGTGACCTTCTGGTAGGTCTGCTGCGGCGCCTCCGGGTTGCTCAGGTCGAAGTAGCGCGTGGTGCCGTCCATGAACGTGTTGACCCAGAGGCCCTTGCCGTCGCGGGTGATGCTGATGTCGACGGGCAGGGGGATCTTCGCGGGATCGCCGATGGTGGCGACGTCCCTGGCCTGCCACTGGCCGGCGGCGTCCTGCTTGACGAGCCAGATCTTCGAGGTCAGCGCGGTCGCGGCCACGGCCCAGTTGTCGGCGGGCGCCAGCGACCAGCGGATCTCGAGCGGCGCGCCGGGCACGCTGAGCACCGTCCTGGCCTTCATCGCCTTCAGATCCCAGACGACCATCGTGTTGCCGAAGCGCTTCATCGCCTCCGCGTCGTTGACGAGCTCGCCGAGCGGCCGCATGTAGTTGTTGAAGCCGGTGAAGCTGGAGGTGAGCAGCACGTTCTTCTTCGGGTTCACGGCGAGGTCGTAGCCGTAGCCGTCGCCGCCGCCGTCGGTGGGCATCGGGTAGGCGGCGATGAACGCGCCCCGGTTGTTGTAGAGCGCCATGCCGGTGACGCCGCCCTTGTCCCGGTTGTTCGACAGCGCCTGCACGAGCATGCGGCCGGGCAGCGCGTAGTAGGTATGCGGCCCGACGTATCCGGTCCGCTCGACGAGGTCTCCGATGGTCTGCACGAGCTTTGGCCTGGCGGGCTCGGTGCCGATGTCGAAGACGTGGATCTTGCTGTCCGCGAGGCCGCCCGCCCAGAGGAAGCGCCGGTCGTCGGTGAAGCCCATGTGATGGGCCTCCCCGCGCGAGCCCACGGACACGGAGTTGAGCACCTTTCCGTAGCGCCTCGACTTCGGGTTGGCGTCCACGGTCACGAGCTTGTCGGAGCCGTCGCCGAGTCCCTCGACGCCCAGGGCCCAGACGTAGACGTAGTCCTCCTGGCCCTTGATGAGCTTGGTGACGTACGGCGAGTTGCAGGTCTCATCGGCGTGGGCGGCGCCGGCGAGGGCGCCGACGATGCCGAGACAGAGCGCGCTCACGACACCGGCGCGGAGCGTCTGACGCATCACCATGGTGAGCCTCCTTGGGCGGGAGCAGGCTACTGGCGCCCAGAGGCGGGGTCAAGTAGCGTGGGCGCGGGAGGATCCGCGCCTATGCGTTTTGTGAATCTCGAGCCCGAGCGGATGTCGGAGGCGCAGAAGCGCGTCCACGACGCGATCGCGGGCGGACCCCGCGGCGGCGTGCGGGGCCCCTTCGGCGTGCTGCTGCGCAGCCCCGAGCTGGCCGATCGCGTGCAGAAGGTGGGCGAGCACCTGCGCTTCAACTCGTCGCTGCCCGCGCGCCTCAACGAGTTCGCCATCCTGATCAACGCGCGGTTCTGGGGCAGCAAGTACGAGTGGTACGCCCACCGGCCGTTCGCGATCAAGGGCGGGCTCGCCGAGTCGATCGCCGACGATCTGGCGCAGAACCGGCGGCCGGCGGGGATGAAGCCGGACGAGGCGCTCATCTACGACTTCTGCACGGCCCTGCACCGCCGCCACGCCGTGGACGACGCCGTGTTCGAGCAGGCCGTCGCGCTGCTGGGCGAGCAGGGGGTGGTGGACCTCATCGGCGTCAGTGGCTACTACACCCTGGTGTCGATGATCCTGAACGTGGCCGACATCCCGCTGCCGGCCGGCGTTCCGTCCCCCTGGTGAGCGGGCGCGACCTCCGGCGTGCGTGTGTCCGAATCTGGTATGCCGAACCAGGGTAGGGCGTTGCAGGCTCGGGAACGGCGGAGCGTCTAAAGGGCAGCCAGCGCGCACGCTCAAGCCGGGCACGAGGCTTGCTGTGCTGTTGGGCATGGCGAAGCTGGCCGAGGCCTCCCACCGGATCGGAATCGTCGGCGAGTTCTTCGGGTACCTGTGGCGGCAGAAGCTCTGGTGGATGATGCCGATGTTCTTCATCATCTTCCTGTTCGGACTCTTGCTGATTCTCGGCCAGAGCTCGGCGCTGGCCCCCTTCATCTACACGATCTTCTAGCGCCGGAGCGCCCATGATGGCCGTTCTCTCGCGCGCGTGGCAGGCGTGGCGGCGCGTGGCCCACTGGATCGGCGAAAAGCAGGCCATCGTCGTCTACACCGTCCTCTACTTCGCCGTCATCGGCCCCATCGCTCTGGTGCGCCGCGTGCTCACCGATCCCCTGCAGCTGCGGGCCCGGCGGCGCGAGAGCTTCTGGCTGCCGCGCACGGCGATCCCTCCGACCCTCGATGAAGCGAGGAAGCAGTGATGCACGTCCTCGGGATCAGCTGTCACTACCACGACGCGGCCGCCGCCCTCCTCCGCGACGGTGTCCTCGTCGCCGCCGCGCAGGAGGAGCGCTTTTCACGCAAGAAGCACGACGCCGCCTTCCCCCTGCGCGCCATCGAGTTCTGCCTGCAGCAAGCGGGGCTGGAGGCGGCCGATCTCGATTACGTCGTCTTCTACGAGAAGCCGTTCGCCAAGGGCGAGCGGCTCATGACGACGATCGTCGCCACCTTTCCCCGCTCGCTGCGACTCTTCCGGGAGGGGATCCACGTCTGGCTGAAGGAAAAGATCTGGATCAAGGCCCTGATCCAGAAGCATCTCGGAACGCCGCCGGACCGGATCCTGTTCGTCGACCATCACGTCTCGCACGCGGCCAGCGCCTTCTTCGCCTCGCCGTTCGAGGACGCCGCCGTCCTCACGGTGGACGGCGTCGGCGAGTGGACCACCGCCACCTGTGGGCGGGGGACGGGTGACTGGGGGCAGGGGGGCACGAACCGGCTGGAGCTGTCTCAGGAGCTGCGCTTCCCGCACTCGCTGGGCCTGCTCTACTCCGTGTTCACGGCCTTCCTCGGCTTCGAGGTGAACGAGGGCGAGTACAAGGTCATGGGCATGGCGCCGTTCGGCCAGCCACGGTACGTCGAGCAGATCCGATCGATCATGGAGCTGCGCGAGGACGGCAGCCTCTGGCTCGACCCCGCGTACATGCGCTTTCACGACACCGAGCGCGCGTTCACGCGGCGGTTCGAGGCCGTCTTCGGCGCGCCGCGCAACCCGAAGGCCCGCTTCGTCACCGCCGCCACGTCGCTCTACGACGACCCGAACCCGCCGACCACCGAGGAGCTCCGCCGCAACCAGTACTACGCCGACCTCGCGGCGAGCATCCAGCAGGTGACCGAGGACGTCATGATCGCCATGGCGCGGCACGTCCATCGCCAGACGGGGCTCACCAAGCTCTGCCTGGCCGGCGGCGTCGCGCTGAACTGCGTGGCCAACTACAAGGTTCTGCGCGCGACGCCCTTCGAGGAGATCTACGTGCAGCCGGCGGCGGGCGACGCCGGCGGCGCGCTCGGTGCGGCGCTCTATGCGTACCACGTGCTGCTGGGCCGCCCGCGCCGGTTCGTCATGGATCACGCCGCGTGGGGCAAGGCCTACGGCGAGGGCGCCATCGCCGATGCGCTGCGCGACGGACGCTGGAGCTTCAGCCGGCTCGACGACGACGAGCGCGCGCTGGATCAGGCGGTGGACGCGCTGCAGCGCGGCGAGGTCGTCGGCTGGTACCACGGACGGTTCGAGTGGGGGCCGCGCGCGCTCGGGCACCGCTCGATCCTCGCCGATCCGCGACGCGAGGATATGAAGGACATCGTCAACATCAAGATCAAGTTCCGCGAGCCCTTCCGCCCCTTCGCGCCGTCCGTGCTCGCCGAGAAGGCCGCGCAGTGCTTCGACCTCGGCGACGCGGCCAAGCACTATCCGACGCGCTTCATGCTCTACGTCGCGCCCGTGACCACGGAGCGCGCGCCCGCCATCACCCACGCGGACGGCTCGAGCCGCCCGCAGGCGGTCCACCGTGAGTTCAACCCGCGCTACCACCGGCTCATCGAGAAGTTCGCGGAGGCGACCGGCGTTCCGTTGGTGCTCAACACCTCGTTCAACCTCAAGGGCGATCCCATCGTGAGCACGCCCGCCGACGCGCTGGACACCTTCGCCCGCAGCGGCATGGATCTGCTGCTGCTCGAGAACTTCGTCGTCCGGAAATCGAGGTGAAACGGCTCGTCGGGCGCGGCGTCATCATGCTCGTCGGCTGCCTGTTCGCCTTCGTCGCGATCGAGATCGCGCTGCACGTCGCCTTCCCCCGCATGCGGTTGCTGGTACGTCACGAGCGGCTCGGCAGCCTCCCGCGCCCCAACATGAAGGGCCGGACGACGTTCGGCGGCCACGAGCGGATCGTGCACATCGTGACGAACTCGCTCGGCCTGCGGGGCCCGGAGATCGGGCCGAAGCCGGCGGGCGTGCGCCGCGTGCTGGCGCTCGGTGACTCCTTCACCTTCGGCCACGCGGTGGAGGCGGCGGAAGCGTGGCCCGCGGTGCTGGAAGGGCTGCTCAACGCGCGCGGCGGTCCGCGGTACGAGGTCGTCAACGCCGGCGTCGGCGGCTATGGCACGGGGCAGGAACTGCTGCTCTACGAGGAGCTGGAATCCCGCGTCGAGCCGGACCTGGTCGTCGTCGGCTTCGCCGTCGTCAACGATGTCCTCGACAACCTCTGCATCTATGCCGAGCGCTTCAAGGCCGATAGCCCGTGCTTCCATCAGGAGGGCTCGAGGCTGACGCTCACGCCGCCCCGGCCGCCGGCGCAGGCGGACCGGCCCTCGTCGTGGCCGGTGACGTCACGGGCGCTCGAGCTTCTCATGGGCCAGGCCAGGCGCCTCACCCTCTGGAACCCGCGCGTCCTCGCCATCGCGCTGTCGTTCGGCATCCGGGTCCGCGACACGCAGGTTCTGCCCGACACGGTGGCCGCCTGGTACGACGATCGCTTCGCCGCCGACGGCTGGACGTTGACCCGGCGGCTGATCGTCGAGCTGCGTGAGCATGCCGGGCGCCGGGGCGCCGCCCTCGCCCTCCTCCTCATCCCGTCCGCGCTGCAGGTCGATCCCGGCCTGCAAGGCGCGCTGGCCGCGCTCGCGGACGAGCGGGCGCCGATCCGGGCGTTCCTGCGTGACCCGCACCGGCCGCAGCGCATTCTCGGCGATTTCTGTCACGGCGCGGCGCTGCCGTGCGCCGATCCTCTGCCGATCTCCCTCGAGGCCGCCGCGCGCGGCGAGCGCCACTATTACCCGATCGACGGGCACTGGACGCCGACCGCGCACCGCATCGCGGCCCAGCTCATGCTCGAGCGCCTCGACCGCGAGCGCCTGCTCGCGGCCCTCTGAGCGCGCCTACTTCACGAGGTCGACCAGGTCCACGCCGAGCGCCCGCGCGATCCGCTCCAGCGTGTCGAGATTGGGTGGATGCAGGGCGCGCTCGAGGCGCGCCAGCGTGACGCGGTTGATCCGTGCCCTCGCCGCCAGCGATTCCTGCGTCAGCCCACGCTGGGCACGGATCTCGGCGATCCGTGCGGCGACGCGCGCGGTGGCCGACGGCATGACGCGCCCGGCCGCGCCTCAGCCGCGGCCGACGAACGGCATCTTGGTCGCCATGACCGTCATGAAGAGCACGTTGGCGTCCAGCGGCAGCGAGGCCATGTGCACGATCGCCCGCGCGGTGTGCTCCACGTCCATCAGCGGCTCCGGCATGATCGTCCCGTTGGCCTGGGGCACGCCGTTCTTCATCCGCGCGGCCAGCGGCGTCTCGGCGTTGCCGATGTCGAGCTGCCCGACGGCGATGTCGTACTTGCGCCCGTCGAGCGAGGCGGCCTTCGTGAGTCCGGTCACCGCGTGCTTGGTCGAGGTGTAGGGAGACGAGTTCGGACGCGGCGCGTGCGCGGAGATCGAGCCGTTGTTGATGATGCGGCCGCCGCGCGGCGTCTGGCTCTTCATGATCCTGAAGGCTTCCTGCGTGCAATAGAAGACGCCGTTGAGGTTGGCGTCGACGACGGTCTTCCACTGCTCGACGGTAAGGTCCTCCAGCGGCACGGCCGGCGCGCCGGTGCCCGCGTTGTTGAAGAGCAGGTCGAGCCGACCGAACGTCTCCTTCGTCTTCGCGAAGAGCGCCTTGACCGATACCGGGTCGCCGACGTCCGTCGGCACCACGAGCGTGCGGCCCTTGGCCTGCGACGCCGTCTCCGCCAGCGCGTCCTTGCGACGCCCCGCCAGCACGACCGACCAGCCCTCGCGCGACAGCGCGAGCGCCGAGGCCCGCCCGATGCCCGATCCCGCGCCCGTGACGACCGCGATCCTGTCCGCTAACGCCATGAGAGTCTCCGCCTTTCGATGGGATGTCGGCCACCGCGATGGTACACCTCCCTGGCATGGCCGTTGCCCCGTCTCCGTGGGCCCGAGGCCCGGAGGAGGTCGAGATGGTTTCGTTGAAGAAATTGCTGGCGATGACCGCGGTGAGTGCGCTGATGGCGACGCCCGTGTTGGCTCAGACGACCGGCGGGACGGGCGGCGTCGGCGCGGGGAGCACGGGCGCGGCGCCGGCGCCGGGCATCGGCACGCCGGGCGCGACGGGGCCGGGCGGAGGACTGACGCCCGCGACGCCGCCGTCGGCGAGTCCGACGCTGGAACCGACGCCCTCGACGCTGCCGCCGCGCCCGACCGAGTCGACGCCGGCCCCGGGGCTCGACAACCCGACCGGCG
>QHSB01000386.1 GCA_003220335.1 Candidatus Rokuibacteriota bacterium | reverse complement strand
ACTTGCGGCTGATCGTCGGCGTGTTGCCGAGCCGCGCCGCCACCGACTCCACCGCGCGCGTGATGTTGCGCCGCGCCTCGCGCCGGGACGCGAAGGACGCCACCTCCGCCAGCGCGAGCGCGGCCAGCACGGTGCCCGCCCACGTGCGGAAGTCCTTTGCCGTGAACTCCTCGCCGGCGATCGCGCGCAGATAGGCATTGACGTCCGCCGAGTCGAGGCTCTGACGGCGGCCGTCGTCGTCGATGTACTGGAACAGCTCCTGGCCCGGCAGGTCCTGGCAGCGCCGGACGATGCGCGCCAGCCGCGGGTCGCGCACGTCCACCGCGTGTTCCTTGCCGCCCTTGCCCCGGAAGTGAAAGCGCAGGGTGGCGCCGCGAACGCGGACGTGGCGGTCGCGCATCGTCGTGAGCCCGAACGAGCGATTCGTGCGCGCGTACGCTTCGTTGCCCACGCGAATGAGCGTCGTCTCGAGCAGCCGCACGACGGTGGCCAGCACCTTGTCGCGCGGCAGGCCCGGCCGCGCGAGGTCCGTGCGCAGGCGGGCGCGGATGCGGGGCAGGGCGCGCGCGAAGGCCAGCATGCGCGTGTATTTCGTCGCGTCGCGCACCTCGCGCCAGCGCGCATGGTAGCGGTACTGCTTACGACCCCGGGCGTCGCGGCCGAGCGCCTGGATGTGGCCCTGCGGCGAGGGGGCGATCCACACGTCGGTCCACGCGGGCGGAATGGCGAGCGCGCGGATGCGCGCCAGCGTCGCGCCAGCGCGCACGCGGCGGCCCTCGGCGTCGCGATAGACGAAGCCGCGACCGGCGCGCCGGCGCGTGAGTCCGGGCCGGCCCTCGGTCACGTACGTGAGCCCCGCCTGCCTCGCCGATTCGACGGGATCCGTGATGATTCGGCGACGCGCAGCGCGCGGCATGACGGTGGCAGGAGCGAGCAAGCGACGTGCCGCCCGGCGGCGGCGCGCGACTACCAGTGGATCGACTGACCGGGCGACAGGAGCGCGACGTGCTCTTCGATGCCGGCCGCGACGGCGGCCTTCATCAGGCGGGCGGGCGGCTCCGCGAAGGGCTCGCGGTTCATGTCGAAGGTGCCGAAGTGGATCGGCACGAAGAGGCGGCCGCCGACATCCTCGAAGACCTGCAGGGCCTCCTCGGGGTTGACGTGGTTGGGATGGCCCTTCTCCCACGCGCTATAGCCGCCGATCGGGATCGCCGCGAGGTCGAACGGTCCCAGCCGCTTGCCGATCTCGCCGAGCGCCTTCGTGTAGCCCGTGTCGCCCGCGAAGAACAGGCGCTTGCCGCCGCCCGTCACCACCCACGAGGACCACAGGCGCAGATTCTGGTCGCGCAGGCCGCGGCCCGAGGAGTGCTGGGCGGGCGTGCACGTGAACGTGAGCCCGCGGAACGCCTGGCTCTCCCACCAGTCCAACTCGACGACGTTGGTGATACCGAGGTCGCCCATCCAGGCCTTCAGGCCGAGCGGCACGAAGAAGCGCGGATGGAACGCGCGCTCCAGGCGCACGACCGTGTCCACGTCGAGATGGTCGTAGTGGTCGTGCGAGATCACCACCGCGTGAATCGGCGGCAGATCTGCGAACCGCATGCCGGGCGGGATGAGGCGGCGGGGACCCGCGAACCCGACCGGGCTCGCGCGCTCGCCCCAGTGCGGATCCGTCAGGATGTTGACGCCGGCCAGCTGCACCAGCAGCGTGGAGTGTCCGATCCACGTGACCGTCGGCGTGGTGCCGTTGCTCCGCAGCGTCGCGCCGTCGTTGGCCAGCACGGCCGGTAGCGCGCCGCGCTTGGGCCAGTGCTCGAAGAGCACGCGCCGGACCAGACGCTCCGCGCGCTCGGTCATCGAGAATCGATAGGTCCCGTCGAGATTGCGAAAGCCCTTGGCGAGATGATGCGCGGGCGAGGCCGAGGCCGCCGGTTCGGCGCGCAGCGACACCACGCCGGCGACGAGCACGCTCACGACGGCCAGAAGGACGGCGAGCGCAGCGGAACGACGAGCGGACCTACCCTGCCCCAACGGTGATCACGATACCACAGGGCGGGGCCGATCGCCAGGCCGAGGGCTGCGGGCAGGGGATCGCGCCCGCTCAGGCCTCCAGCACGCAGACCGCCTCGGGGGTGACCGTCTGCGAGGCGATCGTCTCCACGCAGAACAGGTGCACGGCCTCGCGATCGTGCATCTTGTAGCCCGCGGCGAGGTCGCCGCCGACCGTGAGCACGAAGTCGTCGCCCCGCGTCGAGAAGACGGCGCCCGCGCCCAGGATCACCGGGGAGCGATGCACGGCCGCCAGCACTTCCTTCAACTGGCGCGCGGCCGGATAGCCCGCCTCGTCGGTCGCCTGCAGATACGTGTAGTAGCGCGCCGTCGGGAGCACGGCCTCATAGGGGCCGGGGATGCCGCGCTCGTCCAGCGTCTCGACCGCGCGCACGAGGTCCGCGACGAGCGCGCCGGGCCGCGTCCACTCCTGGGCTTTCACCCGTGCGCTCTCCTTGCCGGTCAGAAAGCCGTTGCCGACGGGATCGCCGTAGAACGCGAGCCGGTCCTCGGCCAGCGCGGCCTCACGCGCGGCGGCCTCGGCGCCATCGGTGTCGAGCACGGGCGCCCCGCGCTCGAAGACCTCGATCGAGGACCAGGGCAGGCTGAACTCCACGCGAATCTCCGAGAGCAGGACGACGTTGGGCACGCAGACGACGGCACGGCCGGGCGGGGCGCCGCACGGGGTCATGGTACCCAGGCGCGCGGCGATGTATTCCCAGCCGTGCGGCCCGTCGAAGGTCGCGATCCGGCGCGCGGCCAGCACGTGGCGCGCGGCCTGTGCGACCGCCTCGTCGAGCGCCTTCCAGATCCGCTCGGACACGGGGGCGGTGTGGCGACGCAGGTAATCCATCAGCGGCCTCCGCGCAGCGAGCCGATGCCCCGCGGGGCGCGGCCGTTGCCATTGCTGCCCTCGCCGCGCTCGGCGCCCTCGGCGACGACTTCGCGCTCGACGATCGAGCCCTCGGTGAAGAGATAGGTCTTGAGCTTGGCCTGGAACGCCGGATCGTGGCGACGGATCCACTCGAGCACCATGGCGGCGTGCTCGACCTCTTCGTCGCGATTGTGTTTCAAGATCTCGCGCAGGGCGGCGTCGTCGGTGGCCTCGACGCGCTGCTGATACCAGTCGATGGCTTCCAGCTCCTCCTGCAGGCTCACGAGCGCGCGATGCAGGTTACGTGTCGCCGCGGACAGCCCCTCTTCGTGCACGGTATTGGAACCCTGTGGCATCGCTCCTCCTCGGGGTGCGCGTCAGCTCTCGCGCCGCCATCGGTCTGTCGTCATCATAAACCGCCTGTCGACGGCGGCTTGACAGCGGGCAGGGGAGACGGCTACGAGAGAGGCCATGGACAGCGACGGCTGGGTGCGCGTGGCGGCGGCGGGAGCGATCGCCCCGGGCGAGGGTCGGGTCGTGGAGGCGGGCGGCCGCACGCTCGCCCTGTTCAACGTGGACGGCGCGTACTACGCCATCGACAACACGTGCAGCCATCGCGGCGGTCCCCTCGGTGACGGCGACCTCGAGGGCACGGTGGTCTCGTGCCCGTGGCACGCCTGGCGTTGGGACGTGACCTCCGGGGCCAACGTCAACAACCCCGCCGTTCGCGTCGCCTGCTTTCGCGCCCGCGTGCAGGACGGCGCGGTCTTTGTCCACCTGGGGGCCTGAGCGCCGGCGCACGTTGCGCGGAACGGGAGCGTATACTCGCGGCATTTCCTTCCACCCCTTGCCCAGGAGGTGCCGGATGCACCGTCTCATCACGGCAGTGGTGATCGCGATCGCGGCGCTGACCTTTACGAGTGCGGCCGACGCGTTTCAGTGCCCCAAGCTGGTGAGCCAGATCAACGCCGCCGCCGGCAACCGGTTCGACGCGGCGGCCTACGACGCGCGCACGAAGGCGGCCGAGGCCGACCGGCTGCACAAGGAAGGCAAGCACGCGGAGTCAGAGCGCGCCGCCAAGGACGGGCTCGAGCGGCTCGGGATCAAGGCGTAAGGGAGCGCACAGGCGCCCGGCGCCCCGGAACGGGGCGCCGGACCCTGGGACGTTACCGGCGGATCAGCGAGGTGAGGCGCTGCCGACCCGCCCGCAGGGCTTCCTCGGGAGATTCGTAAGCCATCCATTCACGCGTCCAGCTGCTGTCGACAATCTCGCCTCGTACGCGATCACGGATCTCCCAGCGCCAGAGGCAGGGCTCCGTCATCAACTGCACCTCGACGCTGAGATGCTGCGATTGGTTCGTCTCCATGCCCCATCCTCCTGCGGCGGCCGGGTAGAACCGTGCAAGGCAGATGCCTGCATAGCCCCGCGGATGACGCGTCTGAAGCCCGCGTGGTCATTGGCGGCGCGCCGCGCGGAGCGCGCGGCAACGGAAAGAGGATTCCAGAATGTTCCCTGAAATCGCGGGAACGGGCTAGCATGGGAAACCGTGGAGGTTCCGTGGCCGTTCGTGGGCGCCGCGGTCCTCGCGGGGCTCGGGCTCGCCTGGGGCCGGCGTCGGTATCAGCGTTGCCCGCACTGCGGCCGAGTCACGCCGCGCGTGTACATGGGCTGGAAACGCTGCCGGCACTGCGGCCGGCAATACCGGAAAGGGCTGCGCCTGCGATGAGACGCCTGCTCGCCTTCTTCGGCCTCGACCCTGGCCGCACCGATCGGGATTTTTTCCACGACGGGCCGGTCTCGCCCAGCACCCTTGGCGGCGGGATCACGATCAAGGGCGAGCTCCGCGGCGAGGGGCCGCTCACGGTGCTCGGTCAGTTCGAGGGCGACATCGTGCTCGATGGCACGCTGCATGTCGGCCCCGAGGCGCGCGTGGACGCCAACATCACCGCGCGCGCCATCGTCATCGCGGGCGTGGTGCGCGGCAATCTCTCCGCCGACACGCGCGTGGAGATCCTGCCCACGGGCGCGCTCACCGGGACCGTCAAGAGTGGCAGCTTCACGGCCGCCGACGGCGCCCGCGTCAAGGGCGAGATCTGGGTGGAGCAGCCGGTCGAGGATCGCCGGCTCCCGGCGGTGCGTGCATGAACGTCACGCTGCCGCCGACGCGCTCGCTGCTCGTCGCCGGCGCGCTCGGCCTGGCCGTCCTGGCGGCCGCCGCCGGCGGCTGGTACTGGTACGACGCCCAGCAGCGGCGCGTCGCCGCCGCGTATGCGGAGGTGATGACGCGCGTCTACGCCGTGCAGAGCCCGCAGGCGCCGGCCGACGCCCGGGCGCGCGCCCAGCAGGAGCTCGAGCAGATCCTGGCCCGGCATCCCTCGGCGACGCCGGTGGGCGAGGCCGCCTTCGAGCTCGGCAACCTGCGCTATGCCGCGCGGCAATGGGCGCCGGCGCGCGCCGCGTACGAGATTGCCCTGGCGCGCGCCCACAGTCCCACGGTGCGCGCGCTGGCCCGCACCTCGATCGGCTACGCCTGGGAGGCCGAGCGCGACTGGGGCAAGGCGATCGAGGCCTATCAGGCGGTCGGCCGCGAGGTCGGCCCCAAGGACTTTCTCTTCGACGAGGTGCAGTTCGCGCTGGCCCGTGTGCAGGAGCTGGGCGGCCAACCCGCCGCCGCCATCACGACCTATCAGCGACTGCTCAAGGACGCCCCCAACAGCGTGCGCGTCGAGGAGGCCAAGCAGCAGCTGATGCGCCTGGGGGCCAGGGCCCAAAAGTAACACCGCGGCTCGACTTAACCCGGCAGGATTCGAGCGCTATCCCAGCCTGAGATCGCACGCCGACGCCGCCGAATTTCAGCGAGCCACGCCCATCGCCGTCGCTGGGATGGCGCCGATCGACTGCCGATAAGGCACATTATGTAAAGTCTAGCTGCGGCTGGCCCGTGGCTGGGCGGCGGCTGCTCACTGGCGGGCCAGCCGCGCGGCCGCCCGGCGGCCAAGTACGCGTCGTGGCGCGGCCCTGGGCGTGGCGCGATCTGTGCGAGTGCTGGCCAAGCGAGCCATGCTGTCGCTCTACATCACCTCGCGTGCCGAGGGCCGGCGCTGGGCGTTGCGCGACGACGACGCGGTGGACGTCTGGAACGCGGACGGCTCGCGGCTGGTCTTCGTGATCGCCGGCGCCGTCATGCGCGCGCTCGTGCAGCACCACCTCGATGGCCTCGCGCGGCAGGCGGACACCCCGGAGCGGGCGCGGCCGGCGCGGCGTCAGTCCCGGCGCGCGGCGGGGCCGTCGGGCCCAAGCGGCGGCGGCACCTAGCCCGGGATCTGCGCCTCTTCCGGCAGCTGCTCCCAGACCGGCTTCCACGCCGGGACCAGCAGGCCGACCTTCTCGCAGAGGCCCGCGACCTCGGTGGCGAAGGCCTGGCGGACCTCGTCGTTGTCACGGGTCTTGAGGCGGTACTGGCGATAGCGCACGTTCTTGGGCGAGCCGGGACGGCCGAAGATGTTCATCGTGCGTACGTACCACCTGGCGAAGGTGGCCTGCGCCTCCGCGCGCGTGGCCGGGTCCTCGGCGAGCTTCTTGACCCAGTACTCGCCGTGGCGGATGTGGAACTTCTCCTCCTTGAAGATGCCCTCGATCGCGCGGACCCAGGGCCCGTAGGAGCAGCTGCGGACGTCCTCGAGCTGATGGCCGGCGCCCCGGTCCATGCAGAAGTTGAAGAAGACGAAATCCTGCCAGGTGTCGATCGGGTAATAGAAGATGTTCACGCGCTTGTCGTCGGTGATGCGCCGGGTGCCGATGTCGGCGTCGGGCTCGATGCGCATCGTGAAGGTCTCGTCGTGACGGTGCACGTGGCTGTCCACGTCGACGCCGAGGTCGGCCAGCAGCCCGTACATCACCGCCGCGTGGCGCAGCTCGTCCTTCACGATCTGGGCGACGACGTGCTTTTCCTCCACCGTCGGCGCTTTCTGGATCCACGACACGTAGCCGTAGCCGCCGGCCAGCTCGGAGTCGGCCTGCATGGTCATGAGGTGCACGAGGTTGTCGCGGTACTCGGCCGTCATCTCGTCCGCGGACTCCAGGCGCTCGCCCCGCTCGATCTTCGCCATCATTGCCCGCTCGTCGCTCATGAGGAGCCTCCTGCCTTCAGTCTACCGCTGCTCGATCACCCGGACGGCTTTGCCCTCGGAGCGCGGGAGCGTGCGCGGCGCCACGAGCGTGACCTCGGCCGTGAGCCCGATGGCCCGGGCCAGGCGCTCGCCGACCCGCCGGCGTAGGTCGACGAGCACCGGATGCGTGACGTCGAAGCCCCCGCAGCGCTCGACCACCGCCGGCGCGGGCTCCACCTGCACCTCCAGCCGCGCGAGCGTGGTGCGGCGATCGACCAGCAGCTGGTAGTGCGGCACCAACTCCTCCACGGCGAGCAGCGTGCCCTCCACCTCGGAGGGGTAGAGGTTCACGCCCTTGACGATCAGCATGTCGTCGGTGCGGCCCTTGATCCGCGCGATCCGGGCGGTGGTGCGCCCGCAGGCGCACGGGGCGTCGGTGAGCGTGGTGATGTCGCCCGTGCGGTAGCGGATCAGCGGCATCGCGCGCTTGGTGAGCGTCGTCAGCACGAGCTCGCCCTCCGCGCCGGCCGCCCGCACGCTTCCCGTCGCGGGATCGACGATCTCCGGCAGGAAGTGGTCGTCGGCCAGATGCAGGCCGTCGCGCGCCTCGCATTCCCCGGCGACCCCGGGCCCGACGATCTCCGACAGGCCGTAGACGTCGTAGGCGGGGCAGCCGAAGGCGCGCTCGAGCGCCGCCCGCATGCCCTCGGTCCACGGCTCGGCGCCATAGAGCCCGTAACGCAGGCCGAGGGCGCGCGGGTCCCCCCCCTGCTCCTGCAGCGTCTCGGCGATGTGCAGCGCGAACGAGGGCGTGGCGCACAGGCCGGCGGGCCTCAGATCGTGCAGCAGCAGGAGGTGGCGCGCGGTGTTGCCGGAGGAGACGGGGACGACGCTCAGGCCGACGCGCTCGGCGCCGTCGTGAAAGCCGAGACCGCCGGTGAAGAGGCCGTAGCCGTACCCGTTGTGCAGCGTGTCGCCCGGGCGGGCGCCGGCGGCGAGCAGCACGCGCGCCATCACCTCGCGCCACATGTCGAGATCGCCGGCCGTGTAGCCGACGAGGGTCGGCTTGCCCTTGGTGCCGGACGACGCGTGGATGCGCGCCAGCTCGGCGCGCGGGACGGCGAGGAACCCGAAGGGATAGTGCTCGCGCAGGTCGCCCTTGCGCGTGAACGGCAGCGTGGCCAGCTCGCCGAGCTCGCGGACCGCGTGGCCGCGCAGCCCCTCGGCGTAGAACGGCACGCGCTCGGCGGCCCAGGCGAGCGTCGTGCGCAGCCGGTCCCGCTGGAGCGCCTCGCGCGCGGCGCGCGGCAGGCGCTCGAGCGTCGGGTTCCAGATCACAACCGCCGCGGGGGCCGGGGGAACTGCACGTCCATGTCGCGGTGATGCCGCAGCCCGACCGCCTCGCGCTGGATCAGCAGCGTCTGCCGCGCCGCCTCGGCCGCGTGCCAGGCCCGCTCGTAGGCGGCGGCCAGCTCCGCGCGCGTCGGCGCGTCGTCGGCGGCGCGCCAGGCGCGCGCGCGCTCGGCCACCTCGGCCAGCGCCGCCTCCAGCCGCTCGCCGGCGCGCCCGAGCGTGGCCGCCTTCTCCCGGGCGATCTCCTCGACGATCCGCGCGTGCGCCTCGGCGGATCGGCGGCTCACGCGCTTGTCCTCCCGAAGGGAGGGCTTGTCCTCCCGAAGGGAAGGCTCACTCCACCGCCACCGCGGTCACCAGCCACTGCTGGCGCTCGAGGAAGCGCGCGACCTCGGCGGCCAGCAGCCCCTGGCCCTCGGGCGCGGCGAACTCGCGGCGGCAGCTCACGCGGATCGCGCGCGGCGCGGCCATCAGCGACGACGGCCCGCCGCGACGGCCGCGGCGTAGACGGCCAGCGTGCGCTCGATCTGCAGGCGGACGTCGAACTCGCGCTCCGCGACGGCGCGGGCGCGCGCCGCCATCGCCGCGCGCCGCTCGTGATCGAGCAGCAGCCCGATGGCGGCCTCGGCGAGCGCGGTGGGCTCGGGCTTCGCCAGCACGCCCGTGGCGCCGTCGCGGACGACCTCGTCGCAGCCGGGCGCGGCCACCGCCACCGCGGCCAGGCCACACGCGGCAGCCTCGGCGAGCACGAGGCCCTGGGTCTCCGTCTCGGAGGCGAAGAGGAAGAGGTCGGCGGCCTGGTAGCAGATGGGCAGCGTGTCGTGGGGGCGCGCGCCGAGGAACTGCACGCGCGGGGCGGACGGCAGCCGCGCCGCCAGCGCGCGGAGGTTGGCCGCCTCCTTGCCCTGCCCGACCAGGGCCAGCCGCGCGCGCGGCAGCGTGCCCGCCACGTGGTCGAAGGCCAGGAGCACGCGCTCGACGGACTTCTCGCGGTCCAGGCGGCCGACGTAGAGGAGCAGCGGCTCGTCGAGCGACAGGCCGAGCGCGCGCCGGGCCGCGCCGCGTTCGCCGGGACGGAAGCGCTCCAGATCGACGCCGGTGGGGACCACCGCGACGGGCGCCCGCACGCCGCGCTGCACGAGCTCGTCGCGCACCAGGGCCGAGGGCGCGATCACCGCGTCGGCGCGCCGGGCGAAGCGCGCGCTCAGCGCGACCGCCGCGCGCTCCACCACCGCCCGTGAAAACGGCACGTAGTGGGCGTACTTCTCGTAGCGCGTGTGGTAGGTGAACACGAGCGGGCGCCCGAGCCGTCGCGCCAGCCGCGCCGCCGCCGGCCCTAACAAGAACGGGTGGTGCGCGTGGAAGACGTCGACGGCGAGCGCGCGCACCCGCGCCGCGATGGCGCGCGCAAACGGAATCGCCAGCGGGAACTCCGGATACGTGGCGGCCGGGATCGAGGGGTAGCGCAGCACGCGCGGCGGGTCGGCGATGGGGCCGGGAAAGCGCGGCGCGAGCACCCAGGCTTCGTGGCCGCGGTCCTCGAGGCCGCGACGCAGCGTCTCGACGGAGATGGTCACGCCGCCGCAGAACGGCGTGTAGTTGTTCGTGAAGAGCGCGACGCGCATGCCGGCGGTCAGGCCTTGTTGTACTTCTCGAAGTCCTCCGGCTTGATGTTCTGCAGCCACTCGCGCAGCTGCTCCGGATCGTCGGTCTTGACCGGCTCCGTCGCCTCCTTCGCGACCTCCATCTTCCCGGCCTTCGGAAAGACCTCCTCCTCCACGAAGATCGGGGCGGCCACGCGCAGCGCCAGGGCGATGGCGTCCGAGGGCCGCGAGTCGACCGTGTACTCGGTGTCGCCGAGCTTGAGGTGGAGGACGGCGAAGAAGGTGTTGTCCTTGAGGTCGGTCACCACGATCTTGAGCACCTGGGCCTCGAGCGACTCGAGGATGTTCTTGATCAGGTCGTGCGTCATCGGCCGGGGGGTGGGGATCTTCTCGAGCTCCAGCGCGATGGCGTTGGCCTCGAAGATGCCGACCCAGATCGGCAGCGAGCGCTTGTCGTCTTCGTCGCGCAGGATGATGATCGGCATGTTCGAGACCGGATCGAGGGCGAGCCCGCGCACTTTCATCTCGACGAGCATACGGCCTCCTCGGGCACCGACTCGAGCGCGGCCCGCAGGCTGTGCGGCAGCACCTCGGTCACCCGGGCGTGGACGAGGTCGCCCACGCGGACCCGGCCGAGGCCGTCGAAGTTGACGACACGGTTGCAGCGTGTCCGGCCGGACAGCTCGCCGGGGTTGCGTCGCGAGACGCCGTCGACCAGCACCTCCACCACCCGCCCCGCCAGCGCCGCCGCGCGCGCGGCGACCACGCGCTGGACGACGTCGAGCAGGCGACGGTTGCGCTCGGCCTTCACGGCGTCGGGGATCTGCTCCGTCATCTCCGCCGCCGGCGTGCCCGGCCGCCGCGAATAGCGGAAGGCGAAGACGTTGTCGTAGCCCACGCGCTCGACCATGGCCAGCGTCTCCAGGAAATCCTCCTCGCTCTCGCCCGGGAAGCCGACGATGAGGTCCGTCGACAGCGCGATGTCCGGCACGGCCGCCCGGAGGTCGTCGATGAGCGCGAGGTAGCGCTCGCGCGTGTAGCCGCGGTTCATCCGCTCCAGCACGCGGTTGCTGCCCGACTGCAGCGGCAGATGGAACCACTCGCACACCTTCGGCACCTCGCGCATGGCCGCGATCATCCGGGGCGTGAGGTTGTACGGGTTGGAGGTGGTGAAGCGGATCCGTGCGAGGCCCTCGACGTCGTTCACGCGGCGCATGAGCGCGGGGAGATCGGTCGGCGGGGTGAGGTCGCGACCGTAGGCGTTGACCGTTTGCCCGAGCAGCGTGACCTCGCGGCAGCCCTCGGCCACGAGGCCGCGCACCTCGGCCACGATCGTCTCCGGCGCGTGGCTGCGCTCGCGCCCGCGCGTGCGCGGCACCACGCAGAAGGTGCAGTGCTTCTCGCAGCCCTCCATCACCGTGACGTAGGCGCGCACGCGGTCGGCCGAGGGCGGACGCGCGGTGATCTTCACGAGCGGGGCTTCGCCGGTGTCCAGCACGTGGCGCCGTTCGGTGCGCGCGCGCTCGACGAGCTCGGCCACGCGCGAGACGGCCGCGGAGCCGAAGACGAGATCGACGTGGGGCGCGCGCTTCTGCACGGCCGTCTGCTGCAGCTGCGCCATGCAGCCCATGACCCCCACGAGCAGCCCGGGCTTGCGCGCCTTCAGCGCCCGCAGCTCGCCGAGCTTGGAGAACACCTTGTCCTCGGCCTTCTCGCGGATCGCACAGGTGTTGACGAGGATGAGATCGGCGTCCGTCTCGCTGTCGGTGAGCTCGTAGCGATGCTCGCGAAGCAGGCCGGCGACCCGCTCGGAGTCGTACTCGTTCATCTGACAGCCGTAGGTAATCACGTGTAGCTTCGCCATGCGGGTCCAGGAAATCCTTGTTTGACGCTGGCTTGAACCGTAGCACCCGCTCCGGATCAAGTCAATTAACTGACGTCGGGGGGAGCGGCGGCGCTCCCCCCGACACCCCCCACCGGTCATCCGCGAGGCGAGAAATCTCGAGTGGCGCCGGCAAAGCCGGCGCTCGGAGCGGGCCGACGTTACGCGAGACTAATCAATCTCCTCGGGACGGCCCGCGGCGCGCGCGGCGGCGGGCGCGGGCTTCGCGGCGTGGCCGTTGCCGTGACCGTTGGCGGTGTCGGTGAAGGTCAGGGGGGGCTTGAGCTCGAACTGCAGCTCGAGGCGGGCGCGGCGCTCCTTCCAGCCCTCCTGGTACTCCAGCTCGTCCTCGTGCAGCGTCGCCGGCTGCTTGACGCCGTGCGCGTGGCGGAACTGGATGGCCAGCGTGGAGGCCGTGCGGCGCACCTCGTCCCACGGCGTGCCGAGCGCGAACTGGTCGGAGATGGCGCCGATGCGCCCCGTGTGGATGTTGCACGACAGCGTGATGGCCGACAGGATCGGCCCCGACCAGTACGACGTCTGCGAGTTGATCGGCATCGGCAGGATGTGCAGGTTGTGGCTGCCGCGGCAGTCGCCGGCGACCATCGGCGCCGTCGCCCACGGCGAGGTGATCTCGCCCGGCGCCGGCCAGTCGCCCTGCGCGAACGCGAGGAGCACCGGATCGTCCTTGCCGCCGTAGGTGAAGC
>QHSB01000665.1 GCA_003220335.1 Candidatus Rokuibacteriota bacterium | reverse complement strand
AGACGCTCGCCGGCGGCACGAAGCGCCTCGTCGAGCCGCACCGACTCCTCGCCGAGCTCCCGTACCTGCACGCCCATCTGCTCGCGGCGCTCCAGCAGGCGCTCGAGCTCGCCCTGCACCTTCTGCACGCGCTGGCGCAGATCCGACAGCGCATGGTCGCTGGCCTGGATGACCTCGCGCTGCCGCGCCTCCCGCGCGGCCAGCGCCGCCACGCGCGTGCGCTGGGCCACCTCCGTCTCGCGCAGGCCCTCCAGCTCGGTGGCGAGCTGCGCCGCCTGCGCGGTCAGCGTGGCGTAATCGGCCGCGACGAGGGCCAGCGCCAGGTCGCGCCGCTCGTTCTGCAGCGCCTTGTACTGCTGCGCCTTTTTCGCCTGGCGCTCGAGCGAAGTGAGCTGGCGGCGCACCTCGTCCATCACGTCGCGCACGCGCACGAGGTTCTGGCGCGCCTGCTCGAGCTTGCCCTGGGTCTCGTTGCGCTGCTGCTTGTAACGCGCGATGCCCGCGGCCTCCTCGATGAACACCCGGCGCTCGTGCGGCTTGGCGGTCAGGACGTGGTTGAGCTTGTCCTGGTCCATGACGGAGTAGGCGCGCGGATTCGCTCCGGTGCCGGCGAAGAGGTCGAGGATGTCGCGCAGCCGCGAGACGGTGCCGTTCAACATGTACTCGCTCTCGCCCGTGCGGTAGAGCTGCCGGCTCACCGACACCTCGCTCCACGGCACGGAGAGCGCCCCGTCGTTGCTGAAGAGCAGCTCCACCTCGGCCAGTCCGACGGGCTTGCGCGAGGCCGAGCCGTGGAAGATGAGGTCTTCCATGCGCTGGCCACGCAGCGACTTGGCGCTCTGCTCGCCGAGGGCCCAGCGCACGGCCTCGCCGACGTTGCTGTTGTGAACGACGACGTTCGCCGCCACGAAGTTGTGCGTGTCCGCGACGGTCAGATCGTAGACCCACGGGTCGGTCGGCTCGACACGCTCGATCGCGACGACCTCATCCCAGTAGACGTCGGCGTCGGCGAGCGTGCGCATCCGGTTGATCAGCGGCCGCGCGCGATCGGACGTCTCGCCGCTGCGCTCGATCAGATCCGCGACTTCGTGGAGACCCGCGCGGCTCGCCTCGCACCGCTGCTCGACGTAGGCGGCCATCTTCGGAGACAAGCGACGCGCCCACTTGACCTTGAGGCCCCCGGCAGCCACCGCGGCGCGAACGAGCCCCGTCACGCCTGGAACGACGTCGAGGTTTGGATTCGGGCGAACGCGCAGCGCGGCCGCGGCATCGAGTCGCGCCTGCTTGGCGCCGACGAATCGCACGTGCTCGGCCAGGCGCTGGATCTGCTCGACGCCGTATATATAGACCGAATAGTAGGTGCGCCGCCGGCGCTTGACGGTGTTCGAGGCGTGCTTCTGCTTGGGCCGCATGAATGGGAACACGCCGAGCCTCAGCAGCAGCGTGCAGACGTCTTCAGCGAGCCGGCGACTCGCCGACACGTACTCGAGGTACGGCATCGCCCGGTCCTTGCCGCGCGGCTCGTGAACGAACGCGTCGCCCTCGAACAGTCCCGCGAGGAATGCGGCCACCACGTCGTCGGCGGCCGACATGACGGCCGTCGGAACACTCTTCCCGGCTGACTTACCATCGATTGCGATCCCGAAGACGCGGTCGAGGAGCAGACACAGCGTTTTCGAGAACAGGAGCGTGTCCGAGGTCCCGGCCTTGCAGGCGCCGCGCAGCGGCTGGAGCCCGAACAACTCGCGGCCCAGCAGGCCGAACTCGGCATTGACCATCGGATCGCTGTTCACGAACCACACCTGGTCGGCGCTCGTCACTCGGCCCTCGGCGACGAGCAGGCCGAGGAAACGCGCCAGGCGCGCGTCGACTTCCCCCGGGAGCGCGATCTCCGCTCCCGCGGACGACGCCAGGGTGTGGACCGGGGGCGCCGTCAGTCCCAGCGCGGCGGCCACTCTGGACACCACACCGACCCGCACAGGTTGACGGCTCTGGACGCAATGCACGAAGTGCGGCGCAATGTTCGCCGCCTCGGCGAGCGCCTTCCAGCTCCCGGCCTTGGCCCGCGCAGCCTCGATCCAGTCCACCAACGCC
>QHSB01000385.1 GCA_003220335.1 Candidatus Rokuibacteriota bacterium | reverse complement strand
GCCGCTACTTCTCCGTGCTGCGCTGCAATCACTGCGACGACGCGCCCTGCGTGACGATCTGCCCGACCGTCGCCCTCTACCGCCGCGCCGACGGCATCGTGGACTTCGACGGCGCGCGCTGCATCGGCTGCAAGTCCTGCATGCAGGGCTGCCCCTACGACGCGCTCTACATCGACCCGAACACGAACACCGCGGCCAAGTGCCACTACTGCGCGCACCGGCTGGAGGTCGGGCTCGAGCCCGCGTGCGTGATCGTGTGCCCCGCGCGCGCCATCATCGCCGGCGATCTCGACGATCCGCGCACCGAGATCGCGCGGCTCGTCGGGCGCGAGCAGGTGGAGGTGCGCAAGCCGGAGCAGGGCACGCGCCCGAAGGTCTACTACGTCGGCGCCGATTCCTCCACGCTGTCGCCGACGCTGCAGCGTGCGGCGCCGACCTGGCTCTGGGGCCAGCGGCCGGCGGCGGAGGCGGATCTCGTCGGCATGGTGGCGGCGCTGCAGGCGAGCGAGCAGGGGGCCGAGACGCTCGCACGTCCCGTGTACGACGCGCCGCACGCGCCACGGCCCTGGGGCGGGCGGGTCAGCGCGTATCTGTGGACCAAGTCGATCGCGGCGGGCGCGCTGCTCGTCTCGGCGATCGCCGGCTCCGCGTGGTGGGGGACGACGCTCACGGTGACCGCGCCCGCCATCAGCCTGTTGTTCGTCCTGCTCACGACGGCGCTGCTCGTGCTCGATCTCAAGCGCCCCGAGCGTTTCCTCTACATCCTCTTCAAGCCCAACTGGCGCTCGTGGCTGGTCTGGGGCGCGTGGATCCTCCTCGCCTTCGGCGGCGCCGCCGCCGCCTGGCTGCTCGCGGGATTGACGGGACACTACGTGCCGGACGCCGCGCGGCTGCCCGTCGCGGCGCTCGCCGCCGCGACGGCGGGCTACAGCGCCTTCCTGTTCGGCCAGGCCGAGGGCCGCGATTTCTGGCAGAGCCCGCTCGTGCTGCCTCACCTCGTCGTCTCCGCGTTCGTCGCCGGCTGCGCGGCGCTGCTGCTGGCGTCGATCGCGTGGCCGGGGACGGTGCCGTTGCGCGGACCGGCGACGCGACGCCACGTCACGGTGGACGACGTCCTGACGCCGCTGCTGTTCATGGCCCTGCTCGCCCACGGTGCGCTCCTGCTGATCGAGGTGCTGAGCCGCCATCCGGTGCGCGACGCGGCCCTGGCCGCGCGCCTGCTGACGCGCGGCGCGTACCGCGCACGGTTCTGGGGCGGCGTCATGGTGCTCGGCACGCTGGCGCCGATGACCGCGCTGCTCGTCGCCGCCACCGCGAATTCGACGCTGCTCACCGTCGTCGGCGCGCTGCTGGCGCTCGCCGGCCTCTGGCTCTGGGAGGATCTATGGGTCAAGGCCGGCCAGTCGATCCCGCTCAGCTGAGCGTCATGGCGTTGCGGGGTGCGGCGGGATCGTGTTCGACCACGCAAATCGACGATACGGTGCGCCTGTCGTCGTGCACCGATTCCTGGCCGGATCCGACGCAATACCCGAAACACGGGTCTCACACGACCCCGCCGCACCCCGCAACGCCACCGCGCTCGGCCCAGCGGACCGTTCAAAACTCAACACGAGGAGGACGATGAACCGGCCGAGCGCGGAGCCGCTGCATCCGGTGGCGCGCGACCTCACACCGCGCGAGGGCGGGCTGGCCGCCTATCCGCCCGTCGAGCGCTGGGACGACTGGCAGGAGTTCGATCCCGTCGCGTGGCCGAAGAAAGTTCCGCGACGCTACGAGCTGATCCCGACCATCTGCTTCAACTGCGAGGCCGCCTGCGGCCTGCTCGCGTACGTCGACAAGGAGACGCTGAAGATCCAGAAGTTCGAGGGCAACCCCGTGCATCCGGGCAGCCGCGGCCGCAACTGCGCCAAGGGCCCGGCCACGCTGAATCAGGTCCAGGATCCCGAGCGCATCCTCTACCCGATGCGCCGCCAGGGCCCCCGGGGTGCCGGGCAATGGCAGCGCGTGACCTGGGACGACGCGCTCGACGATATCGCCGGCCGCATTCGGAAGGCCCTCGTCGAGCGTCGGCCCAAGGAAATCATGTATCACCTGGGCCGGCCCGGGCACGAGCTCGTCTACCTGCAGCGCGTGTTTCACGCGTGGGGGATCGACGGTCACAACAGCCACACCAACGTCTGCTCGTCCAGCGCGCGCGCCGGCTACGCCTTCTGGCACGGCATGGACCGGCCCTCGCCGGATCACGCCAACGCCCGCTTCATCCTGTTGCTGTCCTCGCACCTCGAGACCGGCCACTACTTCAACCCGCACGCGCAGCGGATCATCGAGGCCAAGATGCGCGGCGCGAAGGTCGCCGTCATCGACTCGCGCCTGTCCAACACCGCCTCGATGGCCGACTACTGGCTCTCGCCGTGGCCCGGGACGGAGGCAGCCATCCTGCTCGCCATGGCGCGCCTGCTCGTGAGCGAGCGGCGCTACGACCGCGCGTTCGTCGAGAAGTGGACGAACTGGGACGAGTACCTGCGCGAGGAGCGGCCCGATCTGCCGGTGACCTTCGACAGCTTCCACACCGCGCTCGAGGAGCTGTACGCGCCCTACACGCCGGAGTTCGCGGCGGAGGAGAGCGGTGTGCCGGCGGCGACGATCGTCGAGATCGCGCGCGCGATCGGCGCCGCGGGCGGCGCGCTCGCCACCCACATCTGGCGCAACGCCGCCGCCGGCAACCTCGGCGGCTGGCAGGTGGCGCGCGCGCTCGAGCTGCTGGTGGTGCTGATGGGCGCCGTGTCCACCCCCGGCGGCACGGCGCCCAGCGCCTGGAACAAGGCGATCCCCGCGCCGCCGATGATGCCGCCGCCGGGCAAGGTCTGGAGCGAGCTGCTGATGCCCAGGGAGTATCCGCTGGCGTTCTTCGAGATGTCGTTCCTGCTGCCGCACTTCCTGCGCGAGGGCCGCGGCAAGCTGGCCATGTATTTCACGCGCGTCTACAACCCCGTGTGGACCAACCCCGACGGGATGTCGTGGATCGAGGCGCTCACCGACGAGGCCAAGATCGAGCGGCACGCGTGTCTGACGCCGGTGTGGAGCGAGACGGCGTGGTTCGCGGACTACGTGCTGCCGATGGGCCACGCCTCGGAGCGCCACGATCTCATGTCGCAGGAGACTCACGCGGCCAGATGGATCGGGTTCAGACAGCCGGTCCTGCGCGTCGCCCTCGCCAAGCGCGGCAAGACGTTCGACCTCACGTGGCAGGCCCACGAGGCGGCCGGGCTCGGTCAGGTGTGGGAGGAGGACGAGTTCTGGATCGAGCTCTCGTGGCGGATCGATCCCGACGGCGCGCTCGGCATCCGCAAGTACTTCGAGTCGCCCTACCGCCCGGGCGCCAAGGTGCGCATCGAGGAGATCTACCGCTGGATCTTCGAGAACAGCGTGCCGGGGCTGCCGGAGGCGGCCAGGCGGGAAGGGCTCACGCCGCTCGCCTACATGCGCAAGTACGGCGCGTTCCTCGTCGAGGACAACGTCTACCGCACATATGAGAGCCCGGCCGAGAATGGCGTCGTGGTCGACGGCGCCGCGCGCGTCGGCTTCCCGACGCCCTCGCGCAAGCTGGAGTTCTTCAGCAAGACGCTCAAGGACTGGAAGTGGCCCGAGCACGCGGTGCCCGGCTACATCCGCAGCCACGTCCACTGGTCGCAGGTCGATCAGGCCAGGGGCGAGATGGTGCTGCTGCCGACCTTCCGGCTGCCGACGCTGATCCACACGCGCTCGGGGAATGCCAAGTGGCTCTACGAGATCTCGCACACGAATCCGCTCTGGCTGCACCCTCAGGACGCGGCGCGCTTCGGCGTGACCACCGGCGAGCTCTTGAAGATCGCGACGGCCATCGGCTGGTTCGTCGACAAGGTCTGGGTCACCGAGGCGATCCGGCCCGGCGTCGTCGCCTGCTCGCATCATCTCGGGCGCTGGCGGCTCGCCGAGGCGGCGGGCGGCGAGCGCTGGTCCACGGCGCTCGTCGATCTCACGCGCGAGGCGCCGGGCAAGTGGCGCATGCGCCAGCGGCACGGCATCGAGCCGTTCGAGAGCGCCGATCCCGACTCCGCGCGCGTCTGGTGGGAGGACGCCGGCGTGCACCAGAACCTCACGTTTCCCGTGCAGCCGGATCCCATCAGCGGCCAGCACTGCTGGCACCAGAAGGTGACCGTGTCGAAGCCCGGCCCCGACGAGCGCTACGGCGACATCTTCGTCGACACCGACAAGTCGTTCGAGGTCTATCGCCAGTGGCTGGCGCTGGCCCGGCCCGCGCCGGGCCCCGGCAACCTGCGCCGGCCGCTGTGGCTGCCGCGCGCCTTCAAGCCCGATCCGTCCGCCTTCCGCCTGGAGCCGTAGGCGAAGCCAGGGAGTCGTAGTAAAAGGAGAGGGACAGGGGGAGGCATGACACAGCCGATCACTCGTCGCTCGGCGCTCGGCAGGCTGGGCGCCGTCAGCGTGGCCGTCGCGGCAGGGACGCTGGGCGTGAGCGCCCGCGCGCACGCGCAGGCGTCGTCTCAAGCGCTCGGGCTTCAAGAAACCGTCCAGGATGGGCTGAAGCGCGTCTTCGGCGGGCGCCCGATGAAGGACGGCACCGCGCTCATCAAGCTCGACATCCCGCCGATCGCCGAGAACGGCGCCGTGGTGCCGGTCAGCGTCGAGGTCAATGCGCCGATGACGCCGGCCTCGTACGTGAAGAACATCTGGATCGTCGCGGACAAGAACCGGATCCCGATCGTGGCCAGGGCGACGCTGACGCCGGAGGCCGGCCAGGCGTTCGTGGGCGCCAATATCCGCCTCGGCGAGACGACCGACGTGCGCGCCATCGTCGAGCAGAGCGACGGCACGTTATTGACGGCCAGGCGCGAGGTGAAGGTGACCGTCGGCGGGTGCGGCGGCTAGCATGAGCGACGTCGGCAAGATCCGCATCCGCGTGCCCTCCGCCGTGAAGGCCGGCGACGTCGTGCGCGTGCGCTGCCTCGTCATCCACCCGATGGAGCGCATCGAGCGCGACGCGCAGGGCAAGATCCTGGACCGCAACTACAACTACATCACCCGCGTCACCGCCACCTACCTCGGCAAGCCGGTCGCCACCTTCGACCTCACGCAGAGCGTGAGCGAGAATCCCGCGTTCTCCTTCGCGCTGAAAGCGACGGCGCCCGGCCCGGTGAAGGTCACCTTCGTCGACACGCACGGCGGCAAGTACGAGGGCACCGCCGACATCGCGTTCGCCTGAGCGGGCCGTGCGATCCGCCCCGCCCCTGCGCTGGGCCGCCGTCGCGGTCCTGGCCACCGGATGCACGCTCGCCGCGAGCGAGTCCGCGCCCGTCGCGTCGTCCGCGTGGACCTCGCGCGCCATTCCGGAAGCGCGCGGAGAGATGAGGGTCGGCCCCGACGGCACGCGTACCGCCGTGCGCTACAAGGGCTGGACCACGCGCGACTTCGGCGCCTTCCGCACCTACGCGTACGACGACGCGCGGCCCGAGCCGGCGGTGCAGAAGACGGCGATGCCGGGGGGGTTCGCCGGCGACGCGAAGAAGGGCCGCGCGCTATTCCTCGACCGGCAGAAGGCGCCCTGCACCGGCTGCCACCTCGTGCCGGGCGACGACGTCTGGCCCGCCGGCAGCGTCGGCCCCGATCTCTCCACGCTCGGCGATCGCCGTCTGCCCGACGCCTATCTGTACCAGCAGCTCTGGGATCCGCGCGTGACGTTCCCGGCCACCGTCATGCCGCCGTGGGGCGCGCAGGGGATCTTCACGCCGGAGGAGATCATCCACCTCGTCGCGTATCTGCAGACGCTGCACGGGCCGCCGCCGCCCGAGAAGGACGCCGACCGCAATCCGTTCACGCGGCGCCGCTCGGCGGGCTTCGGCGACAACCTCGACCCGACCAACAACCCGGCGGTCATCCGCGCCGAGGAGGCGCAGGCGCTCTGGAATGCGCGCGGACCGAAGGGCAAGGCGTGCGCCGACTGTCACGCGGGGGGCTCGAAGACGGCGATGCGCGGTGTGGCCACGCGGTATCCGCGCGTCGTCGCGGAGCACGGGCGCGTGATGAGCCTCGAGGACTTCCTCGGGGTGCACGGAGAGGCGACCACCGGACGCGCGCTGCCCCTGGAGAGCGACGCGAACCTGGACGTGACGCTGCTGATCAAGATGGCGTCGGACGGGATGCCCGTGGCCGTCGATACCGCGAGCCCGGCCGCGCGCGCGGCCATCGAGCGCGGGAAAGCGACCTTCTACCGGCGCGTGGGCCAGCGCAACCACGCCTGCGCCGACTGCCACACGCCCGAGCGCGGCGCGAACAAGTTCCTCGGGGGCCGCTGGCTGGCCGACGTCACCGAGGGGCTGACGCGGCATTTTCCAACGTGGCGCACCGACCGCAACGAGGTCTGGGACATGCGCAAGCGATTCCAGTGGTGCATGACGCCGCTCGGGGCGAACATGCTGGCCGCCGACGCCGTCGAGTACGCCGAGCTCGAGCTCTTCCTCACGACCTTCGACGTCGGCAAGCCGGTCACCGCTCCCGGGATCCGTCATTAGTGGGGGCCCCGAAATGGCCCCCACACCCCCCAGCGCTCGTCGCGCCCCGGCGGAGCCGTGGCGCGCCTCGATTGTGCGCGTGCGCCCCGAAATGGCCCCCACACCCCCAGCGCTCGTCACGCCCCGGCGGGAGCCGTGGCGCTCCTCGATCTTGCGCGTGTACGATACGCGACGATGCGTCCACCGATGCTCGCCGCGCTCGCGCTGGCTTTGCTTGCCGCCGCGCCCGCCGGCGGCGCGACGCTCGACGATCTCGTCGCCGGGCTGAACCTGGTGCCGCTGCACGGCGCGGCGCCGGCCGCGCTCGCGCTCGAGCGGCTCGCCGATGGCAAGACGGTTGCGCTGCCGGCGCTGCGCGGGCGCCCCGTCATCGTCTACTTCTGGGCCACGTGGTGACCGTACTGCGCGAGGGAGTTGCCCTCGGCCATCGAGCAGGTCCACCGTGAGTACGGTCCGCGCGGCCTCGTCGTGCTCGCCGTGAACATGGAGGAGTCGCGCGAGACGGTGGGCGCCTGGGCGCGCGACAGGAAGCTGACCATGGACGTGCTCCTCGACGTCACCGGCGCCGTGAACGGCGCGTGGAACGTCACGCACTCGCCGATGGTCTTCCTCGTCGGGCGGGATGGCCGCTTGCTGGCGCGCGCGATCGGCAACCGCGGCTGGACGGCGCCCGAGGGCCGCGCGCTGCTCGAGGCGCTCGTGGCGCAGTGATCGACGTCGTCGAGACCGACATCCTCGTCCTCGGCGCCGGCGGCGCCGGCCTCTGCGCCGCCCTGCACGGCGCCGACGCCTCGCCGGCGCTGGCCGTCGGCGTCGTGGTCAAGGGACTCTTCGGCCGCGCGGGCTGCACGCGCATGGTGCAGGGCGGCTACAACGCCGTGCTCACGCCGCCCGACTCGCTCGAGGCGCACCTCACCGACACGCTCGACGGCGGCGGCTGGATCAACGACCAGGAGATGGTGTGGCGGCTCGTGACGGAGGCGCCGGCGCGCGTGCTCGAGCTGGAGTCGCGCTACGGGTGTCTCTTCGACCGCAACGCCGAGGGCCGCATCCACCAGAAGCCGTTCGCGGGCCAGACGCACGACCGCACCGTCCACAAGGGCGACCTCACCGGCATCGAGATCATGAACCGTCTCACCGAGCAGGCGCAGGCGCGGCCGTCGATCCGCGCCTTCGAGGAGTGCCGCGCGGTGGAGCTGCTGCGCGACGACGCCGGCCGCGCGGCCGGCGCGCTGATCCTGGACGTGCGGACGGGGCGCTTCTTCGCGGTCAACGCGCGCGCGACACTGCTGGCGATGGGCGGCGGGCCGACGATGTACCGCGTGATCGCGTGCTCGGCCGACAAGGCGGCCGACGGCATCGCGCTGGCGTACCGCGCCGGCCTGGCGCTGCGCGACATGGAGATGATCCAGTTCCATCCCACCGGGCTCGTGATTCCCGGCTCGCTGATGACGGGCGCGCTGCTCGAGGAAGGCCTGCGCGGCGCGGGCGGCCAGCTGCGCAACGGGCTCGGCGAGCGGTTCATGGCGCGCTACGACGCCGCGCGCATGGAGCGTTCGACGCGCGACCTCGTCTCGCGCGCCTCGTTTCTCGAGGTGAGCGAGGGCCGCGGCACGCCCAACGGCGGCATCTGGATCGACGTGTCGCACCTCGGCGCGGACGTCGTGGAGCGGAACTTCCGCGGCATGGTCCGGCGCTGCCGCGACTTCGGCCGCGACCTCGCGCGCGGGCCGGTGGAGGTGGGACCCACCGCGCACTTCATGATGGGCGGCGTCGTCGTCGATCCGGACTGCCGGACGGCGATGGAGGGACTCTTCGCCGCCGGCGAGGACACGGGCGGCGTGCACGGCGCCAACCGCCTCGGCGGCAACGGCGTCGCGGAGTCGACGGTGTTCGGCGGCATCGCCGGCGACGTGATGGCCGCCTTCGTCGCGGGCCGGCCACGGCCGCGGCTGAGCGCCTCCGCGCTCGAGGCGGCGGCCGCGCGCTGCGCGGCGCCGCTCGGCCGCGCCGGCGGCGCCGAGGTCTACGCGATCCAGCGCGAGCTGCGTGACCTCATGTGGGAGCGCGCCGGGCTCGTGCGCGACGCCGAGGGCCTCGGCGTGGCCGCGGTCACGCTCCAGCGTCTCACCGAGCGGCTGGAGGTCGTCGGGGTGCCGGGCCACGGCTCGCTGAACACCGCCTGGCAGGACTGGCTCAACCTCGACAGCCAGCTGACCGCGGCGCAACTGGTCGTGGCGAGCGCGCTCGCGCGCCGCGAGAGCCGCGGCGCGCACTGGCGTCGCGACTTCCCCGCGCCGGCGGCGACGGCGCCGGTCAGCATCCGCGTGCAGCGGCGCGACGGCGCGCCGGTCGTCTGGGAAGAGCCCGTCGCCATGACCCGCGCGCGGCCGCGGGCGGGCTCGCCGCGCCCGGTGGCCGTCGAGATCGGCGACTGAGCCATACCCGATGATAGGATGCCGCCCATGCTCTCGCGCCGACGCTTCTTGGCCGGCTCGGCTGGTCATGCTGGCCACCGGCGGCGGTCCGCGGCCGCGGAGGGATCGTGGAAATACCGCGCACGCCCTCGTGGTGGACAACGTTCTTCACCTCGTGGACTGCGGCAGCGGCGTCGCGCGCCAGCTCGTAGTCGCGGGTATTCCGCTCGCGACCCTGCGTCACGTCTTCATCACGCACCATCACTCCGACCACAACCTGGACTACGGCAATGTGCTCGTGCAGGCGTGGGTGAGCGGGCTCCGGACCCGCGTGGATGCCTGGGGACCGCCGCCGCTCGAGAAGATGACGCGGCTCTACTTCGAGATGAACGCGTACGACATCGACACGCGCATCGCCGACGAGGGCCGTCCGCCGCTGGTGCCGCTCGTGCACGCGCACGAGAGGACCCAGGGAGGCGTGGTCATGCAGGACGAGCGCGTCAAGGTCACCACCGCGCTGGTGGACCATCCCCCTGTCGTCCCGGCCCTCGCGTTCCGCTTCGACTGTCCGGATCGGTCGATCGTCTTCTCCGGCGACACGAACAAGTCCGACAACCTCGTGCGGCTGGCGAAGGGCGCCGACCTGCTCGTGCACGAGGCGCTCTGGGTGCCGGCCGTGGATCGGCTGGTGGCGCGCATCCCGAACGCGGCGACGCTCAAGAAGCACATCATCGACAGCCACACGTCGGTCGAGGACGTCGGGCGCGTCGCCGCCGCCGCCGGCGTCAAGACGCTCGTGCTCTCTCACCTGGTGCCCGCCGACGATCCGATGCTGAGCGACCAGATGTGGATCGACGCCGCGCGGCCGTACTTCAAGGGCGACATCGTCGTCGCCCGCGACGGCAAGGAACTCTGACGGAGGAGGAGAGCGCCATGGCCTTCGAGGGCGACGCATTCGTGGATCGCTTCAACCGCGTGTGGAACGCGCACGACGTGGACGGGATCCTGGCCATGATGACGGACGACGTCGTCTTCGAGGCGTCGTTCGGCACCGACCCGTGGGGCACGCGGGTGATCGGCCGGGCCGGCGTGCGGCAGTTCCTGAAGGAGATGTTCGAGCGCATCGCCGACATCCGGTGGGACGAGACGCGGCACTTCGCGTGTCCCGAGCACGCCGTGGTCGAGTGGCTGACCACCGGCACCCCGAACGGCGGCGCGCGCTTCGAGGTCGAGGGCTGCGACGTCCTCACGCTGCGCGAGGGCAAGATCGCCGCCAAGCGCTCGTACCGCAAGGGCCGCGTGTGATCCTGCGCGGCGCCACGCTGATCGACGGCACCGGCGCGCCGCCCGTCCGGGACCGCGCCGTCGTGCTGGAAGACCGGCGCATCGCCGCCATCGTGCCCGATCGCCCGCCGCGCGACGGCGCCGCGCTGGACCTCGGCGGCCTCACCCTGCTGCCCGGGCTGATCAACTGCCACGTCCACCTGTGTCTCTCGGGCGATGCCGACCCCTCGCGCACGATGACCGAGGAGTCGTACGCCGCGACCGTCGTCAGCGCCGTGGTGCGGGCCCGGCGCACGGTCGAGGCGGGCGTGACCACGGTGCGCGACCTCGGCGGCCGCGAGTACGCGGAGATCGCCGTGCGCGACGCCGTGCGCGCGGGCGTGATCGCCGGGCCCCGGCTGCTCTGCGCGGGTCGCGCGGTCTGCATCACCGGCGGCCACGGCTGGCGGATGCTCGGCCGGCAGGCGGACGGGCCCGACGACCTGCGCCGCGCGGTGCGCGAGCAGCTGCGCGCGGGCGCCGACGTCATCAAGCTCGTGGCCACGGGCGGCGTCATGACGCCGGGCGTGGACCCGCGCGCGGCGCAGCTCACGCTCGACGAGTTGCGCGCGGGCGTCGAGGAGGCGCATCGCGCGCGCCGCCGCGCCGCCGCCCACGCGATGGCCGACGAGGGCATCGCGTGGTGCCTGGACGCCGGCATCGACACCATTGAGCACGGGGTGTTCCTCACGGAGGCGCTCGCCGCGCGCATGGCCACGCAGGGGACGGCGCTGGTGGCCACGCTGATCGCGCCGCACGCGATCGTCGAGGGCGGCCTGGCCGCCGGCATCCCCGAGTTCGCCGTCAAGAAGTCGCTGGCGCTCCGCGAGCGCCACCTGGAGTCATTCCGTCTCGCGCTGCGCGCCGGCGTCACCATCGCCGCCGGCACCGACGCCGGCACGCCACTGAACCTGCACGGCACGATCGTCCCCGAGCTGGCGCTCATGGTCAGCGCCGGCATGGAGCCGCTGCAGGTGATCCGTTCGGCCACGTCGGTGGCGGCGAAGGTGCTGGGCCTCGAGGACGAGACGGGCTGCGTCGCGCCCGGGCTGGGCGCCGATCTCATCGCGGTGGAGGGGGATCCCTCCGCCGACGTCAAGGTGCTCGACGCCGTGCGTCTCGTGATCGCCGACGGCCGCACCGTCCTGAGCCGGCTGTGAACGCCGGGCCGAAGACCCTCCGCCGCGAGTGGACGAGCCTGGAGGGCTGGCGCGACACGCGGAGCGGCATGTGGGCGTGGCTCATCCAGCGCGCGGCGGCGATCCTGCTCCTCGTCGTCATCGCCGCGCACCTCGTCAATCCGTTCCGCCGCGGCGTGCAGGCGGCGCTGCTCGCGCTGGCCCTGCTCCACGCGCTGCTCGGCGTGCGCGCGCTGCTGCTGGACTTCGGCCTGCCGCTCGCCTGGCACCGCGCGCTCTTCGTGGCCGCGCTGGCGCTCGCGGCCGGGATCTTCGTCGGCGTCTGGACCTGGAGGTCGTACTGAAAACGCTCGCGCTGGTGCTGGTGCTGTGCGTCGTGGCGAGCGCCGGCGCGGCCCTGGCGCAGAACTTCGGCGACGCGGATCGCTACTTCGGCCTCGAATGGACGGGGGGTGAGCGCCGCGGCCGGCCGAACGTCAACGGCTACGTCGTGAACAACTATCGGATGCGCGCCGCCAACATGCGGCTGCTCGTCGAGAGCCTCGACGCGAACGGCAAGACGGTCGACACGACGTCGGGTTCCGTCGCCGACGTGCCGCCGGGCGGCCGCGTCTACTTCGAGGTGCCGGTCAAGCAGAAGGCGTCGCGCTACCGGGTGACCATCACGGGCTGGGACTGGCGGGACAGCGGCCAGTGATGGCCCGGCTGGCCGTCTTCCGCTGGGCGCCGGGTGAGCCCGAGCGTATCGGCGCCTACGAGGTGCAGGCGGTTGCCGACACCACCGTCCTCGACGCGCTCGTCGCCGTGCAGCGCGAGCAGGATCCCACCCTGGCCCTCCGCTACGCCTGCCGCGTCGGCATGTGCGGCTCGTGCGCGATGGTCGTCAACGGCCGCGAGCGCTGGGCGTGCCGCACGCGGCTGGCGTCGCTCGGTCCCGGGCCCGTGAGCGTGCGTCCGCTCTACCACTTCCCGCTGCTGCGCGACCTCGTGGTGGACATGACACCGTTCGTCGACCGCCAGCGGGCCGTCGGCGCCGCGCTGGTACCGGCCGCGGGCGCCCCCGCCTACGCCACCATCCCCGCGGCCGTCGCCGAGCGCGCGGAGATCGACGAGGCCATCGAGTGCATCGGCTGCGGCATGTGCCTCTCGGCCTGCACGATGGTCGCGCACGACCGGCACTTCCCCGGGCCGGCCGCGCTCAACCGCGCGTTCACGCTGCAGCGCGACCGGCGCGAGACGGGGCACGCCGCGCGCTGGACGAGGCTGCTCGGCGACGACGCGCTGCCGCGCTGCCACGGCCAGGGCAATTGCACCGACGTCTGCCCGATGGGTCTCTCGCCCACGCGCTCCATCATTCGCCTGCGCCAGATGGCCGTGCGGCGGCTGCTCGGCCTCGCCTGAGAAGCCCGGCGGTTCAGCCGGGCGCGTTCAGGGGCGGCGTCGACGGCGCCAGGCGCGCGAACTCCTTGCCCGGATACGACCGTCGCGTGTAGGCGAACAGCTCCTCGACGAACGCCTGCGCGTAGGACGGCAGGTGACGCCGGGGATCCCACACCGCCGCCGTGGAGCCGCCGATCGCCCGGCCGTTGCGCAGCAGCGGCGCCACCCGCAGGCCGCTGCGGCTGAAGAGCGTCGTCGACGGCACGACGGCGATGCCGTGGCCGCCGCGCGCGAGACTCACCAGCGAGTGCGGGTCATTGGCCTCCAGCAGCACGCGTGGCCGGACGCGCGCGGCCTCGCACGCCGCGTCGAAGCGCAGCCGCGAGGCGAAGTCGCGCCGCAGCAACAAGACCGTCTCGCTGTCGAGCTCGCCCACCTCGAACGCGCGCCGCCGGCCCAGACGGTGGCCGGGCGGCATCACGGCCAGCACCCAGACGGGAAACAGCGGCCGCGCGCGCAGCTCCTCGCCGCTCGGCACCGCGCCCAGCGCCAGGTGCAGCTCGCCGCGGGCCACGCGCGCGCGCAGCCGCACGCCGCCGTCCTCGACCAGCCGCACCTCGATGCCCGGCCAGCCGCGGCGGAAGCTCGTGAGGAACGCGCTGATCAGGCTCTCGAGCGTCTGGGCGGTGGCGCCGAGCCGCAGCGTGCCCGTCCGTCCGCCCGCCAGCGCGCCGGCGCGCTCGCGCAGCGCGTCCGCCGCGCGCAGGATCTCGCGCGTGCGCTCCAGGAGGTTTTCGCCCTCGGCGGTGAGGTGCAGACGGCGGCCGACGCGGTCGAAGAGCGGCAGG
>QHSB01000383.1 GCA_003220335.1 Candidatus Rokuibacteriota bacterium | reverse complement strand
GTGGACCGATCTTGGCGAACGGCCCCAGCTTCGCCATCTCCTCGTCGCTCAGCAGCAGGTACTGCGGGCACGTCTCCGTCCACACGCGCTGCCCCTCGGCCTGCGCGCGCTGGATGCGCTCGAGTCCGAGGCGCGTCGAGAGGTGCACGATGTAGACGGGGCAGCCGGTGAGGCGGCCGATGAGGATCGCGCGGTTGATCGCCTCCTCCTCGGCCCAGTCGGGGCACGTCGCCGGGAAGTCCGTCGGCTT
>QHSB01000384.1 GCA_003220335.1 Candidatus Rokuibacteriota bacterium | reverse complement strand
CGTAGAAGATCACCGCCTCGTGCTCGCGCGCGTAGTCCACCCAGCGCTTCAGCGCCGCGCGCGTGGCGACGGCGCCGGTGGGGTTGTTGGGATAGCAGAGGTAGATGAGGTCGACGCGCCGCTCGGGCAGCGCGGGCTGGAACGCGTTCTCGGCCACGCAGGGCAGGTAGACCATGCCTGCGTAGCGGCCGCTCGCGTCGGCGGCACCGGAGCGTCCGGCCACGACGTTGCTGTCAGCGTAGACGGGATAGACCGGATCCATCAGCGCGACGACGGCGTCGCGCGCGAAGATCTCCTGGAGGTTGGCGCTGTCGCTCTTGCCGCCGTCGCTGACGAAGACCTCGTCGGGTGCGATGGTCACGCCGCGCGTGCCGAAGTCCTGGGCGGCGATCTCGGCCCGCAGCCACTCGTAGCCGACGTAGGGCCCGTAGCCCTTGAACGTGTCGGCGCCGGCCATGTCGTCGGCCGCGTCATGGATCGCCCGCACCACGGCCGGCGGCAGGGGCCGTGTGACGTCGCCCACGCCGAGGTCGATCACGCGGGCGTCGGGATGAGCGTCGCCGAACGCCTTCTGGCGCCGCCGGATCTCGGCGAAGAGGTAGGCGGCGCGGAGCTTGAGGTAATGCTCGTTGATCCTGGGCATGGCGCGCACGCAGTATAATCCGTCGCCGCACGCATGCCACCCGGGAGGAGGATCCCGTCCGCGCGCTCTGACTCAGCGCGCCTGACGTGCGCGCATACACTCGCGATAGGCGGCCCGGTAGGCGGGATCGTCCGCCTTCCCCGCGTCCATGCCCTTGAGCAGCGGGTCCGGCGACTGCGTGATGATCGCGCCCGTCGGATCCGTCTTCTCGCCCGGCGCCGCGCCGGTGTCCGTCGGCGGCTTCGTGCTGGCGCCCGGCGCGCCCGCCACGGGAACGCCGCCCTGCGCCGGCAGCTCGCGGGGCTGGCGGCTGTCGTCCGGTGCCCGCTGCGCGACATCGGGCCCGCGCGCGCCGGGCGGTGCGGGCAGGGCGCTGGCGCCCGTCTTCTGTGCCGCCTGCTGGTTGCACCCGGCGATATCGCTGAGTGTCGGCTCGGCGGCGCCGGCGGCGGAAGCCATGAGCAGCAGCGCACTGATGATTGCAATCAATCCCATCAGGGTCTGTGGCAGCGTGATCATTTCAACGCCTCCTGCGGTCGAGAACTTCGCACAGGGTATCGGAGGGTGCAAGTCAGTGGCCGGCGGGTTGGCTGGCACGTCGTTCGCTGCGTTGTCGCCGCCTGATCTTGACTCGGGAAGGAGGACCACATGGGGAAGAGCCAGCCGCGATCGGAGAATCGAAACGTGCGTGACGTCATGATCAAGGACGTGGTGAGCATCGATCCCTCGGCGTCGCTCACGGACGCCGCGCGCAAGATGGACGACGCCAACGTCGGGATGCTGCCGGTCGTCGAAGACGGCAAGGTGCTCGGCGTCATCACCGACCGCGACATCGTCATCCGCGCCGTCGCTCGCGAGGCCGATCCCGCGAGCACGGCGGTGGGCGACTGTCTGTCGGGCGACGCCATCGTCGCGCATCCGGAATGGACCACAGATCGAGCGATGCAGACGATGGCCCAGGCGCAGGTCGGTCGGCTGCCGGTCCTCGATGACGAGGAGCGACTTGTGGGCGTGGTGACGCTGTCCTCGATGGCGTTCCGCGCGCCGGACAAAGACGAGGCGCTCGAAACCGCCCAGCAAGTCTCCAAGCGCTCCGCCCGCCGCTCGGCTTAGAGGGGTGCCCCAAGCTAGACCTGCGCTCCGAGCTTAGAGGGGTGCCCCGGGTCCCCCGGGGCGCCCCGAACGCTGGGGGGTATGGGGGGCCCGTTCGAGGCCCCCCATCTCCATGGTCAATTCATCGGCGGGGAAGAAGCTCTCGACGCGCAGCTCCTGGAGCGTGATGTCGTGCGGCGTGCCGAGGGTGGTCAGGGTCGTGAAGTATCGCAACACGAGATCGCCCTTGCGGAACTCGATCGGCAGGAATGGCGCGGGCGAGGCGTCCAGGTCGAGCGCGCGCCACTGCCGCGGCGTGTCCGGATACGACAGCAGCTCCTCGAGCAGCGCGCGCGTCTCGGCGTCCGCGAAGCCGGTGGCCACGTCCCGGTGCAGCCACTGGATGAGCGAGGCCGCCGTGGGCTCCCAGTTCACGATCCACGGCCGGAACGCCTTCGGATGAAACATGAGGCGCATCGCGTTGGGCGGCCCGAGCGTGGCCACCGCGGCGGCGTCGAGGAAGAGTGCCTGCACGCGCGCGCTGCCCTCGTTGACCTTCAGCACGTTCCAGTGGCGATCGAGGACAAGCGCGGGGTAGGGTTCCTGCTGGCGCAGGATGAAGTCGAGCGCGCGGCGCGCCTGCGCCAGGGCGGGGGCATCGAGGCTCGTCGCGCGGTAGATCGCGGCGTAGCCGGCCGCCGTGAGGAGATCGTTGCGGTCACGGAACGGCACGTCGAGCGCGCGCGCGAGCAGGACGACCATCTCGCGGCTCGGCGTGGCCCGGCCGGTCTCGACGAAGCTCAGATGACGCGACGACACGCCCGCCTCGACCGCCAGATCGAGCTGACTCATGCCGCGACGCGCACGCCACTCGCGCAACAGCCGGCCGACCCCGCCCGCCTGGACCATTTTCTCCACGGCGCGGACTCTAGCATCTTCGCGTTACGCTGGACATTACCCGTGAGGTAATTGCCGAGACGGCGCGGCGTGGTCATGCTGCGCGCGGAGGTGAGCGGTGGACATCCAGAGCGTGCACAAGGGAACGCTGGCGGAGCACCTCGGCATTCGCTTCGTGGAGGCGACGCCGGAGCGCGTGGTGGCGGAGCTCGATCACCGGCCGGCGCTGACGACCGTCGGCGGCGCCCTCCACGGGGGGACGCTGATGGCGCTGGCCGACACGGTGGGCGCGGCGGCGACGTTTCTGAACCTGCCGGCCGGCGCCGCCACTACGACGCTCGAGTCGAAGACCAACTTCTTCGCCGCCGGCAAAGCGGGCACGGTACGCGCGGAGGCGACGCCGCTGCACCGCGGGCGGCGCACGCAGGTGTGGCAGACGCGCGTCACCGACGAGAGCGGCAAGCTCCTGTCGCTGACGATCCAGACCCAGATGGTGTTGGTGGCGTAGGAGGCGGAGCAGGGGCCCGGTCAGCGCATGCGCGTCGCGCTGCCGAGCCGGAAGAATCTCCAGCCGGCGACGATCGCCACGAGGCCGACCGCGAACGACGGCGCGTACGAGCCCGTCAGGTCGTACACGAATCCCGCGAGCGCCGGCCCGAGCCCGGCGCCGCTGCGCCAGCCCAGCCCCACCACGCTCATGATCGTGGCCAGCGCCGCCAGCCCGAACGCGTCGGGCACCGCCTTCACGATCGTGTTGTCGGCGCCCGCGCCACCGAGGCCGAAGACGACGAGCGTGACCGGCACGGCCCAGGCGGGCAGGCCGGCCACGAACGCGACGAGCGCCGCCGCCTGGATCACCAGGCACACGCGCATCGTCGTGCGAACGCCGAAGTGATCTGCGGCGGCCCCGGCGACCAGGCGCCCCACGATCGCGCCGACGCCGAACGCGGTGAGCGCGAGCGACGCCTGCTCGAGCGGTACTCCGCGATCGCGCGCGTACGCCACGCTGTGCACGGTGACCATCATGTACACGAAGCCCAGAAAGCCCCATGACCCCACGAAGTACCAGAGGCGGCGGTCGCCCGCGGGCCAGCGCGCGCCGGTGCCCGCCGTGACGGGACGCGCCTCGGCGGACGGCGGATAGCTCACGCAGAGGCTGGCCGGCACGCCGACGACGGCGATGAGCGCGCCGAGCGCGACGTACGCCGCGCGCCAGCCGAAGCGGCCGATCAGCCAGGCGGCGAGCGGTCCCGCGGTGAGCCAGCCGAGGTTGAAGCCACTCAGCACGATGGCCAGCGCCATCCCCCGACGCGTGGCGAACCAGCGCGCGACGGTGGCCGCCGAGAGCACGTAGATCGACGACATCCCGACGCCGACGAGGAGGCCGTACGAGAGGTAGAAGTGCCAGAGCGCGTCGATGCGCGCGCTCAGCGCGAAGCCGACGGCGCCCAGCGCCACGGTCGCCGCGAGGACGCCGCGCGGCCCGCGGCGGTCGGCGACCCGGCCGATGACGAACGCGGCCACGCCTCCCACGACGAGGCTGATCGACAGCGCGACGGACACTGCGCCGCGGCTCCAGCCGAACGTGTCCGAGAGCACGGGAAGGAAGACGCCGAACGTCGACACCGCGGCGGCGATGCACGACGTGACGGCGAACAGCGCGACGACGACCCGCCAGCGCGGCGCGAGCATGCCCGCTCATCGTACGATAGCGCCATGGCCAAACCCTACGTGCTCGAGTTCGGGATGGGCGTGGACGTTCACGGCGCCGACGCCACGACGGCCGCGAAGCGCGCGGTCTCCGACGCGATCCGCCACTCCAGCCTGCCGTTCTTCGCCGACGTGCGCGCGCGCGGCGGCCGCATGCTGGTCGATGTCACGGTCGGCGTGCCGGATCCGAAGGCGGTGGACGTCGCGGCGGTCAAGCGCGAATTGCCGCACGGCGAGGTGACGGTGCGGGCGGTTGAGGGCGGGCTGCGCGTGCCCGTGGGCGACACGATCATCGCCTGCGTCGCCATCACCGTCAGTGTGGATTAGAGGGCTGCCACGGCTCCGCCGGGGCGGCCCGAACGATGGGGGGTTTGGGGGCCATCTCGGGGCCCCCAATCTTATTGGCGCGCTTGCGCTGGCGGCGCTGCTGGTCCTGAGCGGCGCCGCCGGCGCCGCCGACACCGCGCTCAGCGGGGCGGAGGGCCATCCGCGCGGGCGCCTGCCGCTGGCGCTGCACCTGGCGTCGTTCGGCGAGCCGGCCCTCGACGAGGCGGCCGGGCGTGCGGTGGAAGACTGGAACGCGCTGGCGACCGAGGCGCTCGGGCTGCGCGTGTTCGCCCCGGCGCCCAGCGTGGCGGCGGCCCAGGTGCTCGTCCGCGTCGAGCCGCCGCGCGCGTCGGGGGCCATGGGCGTCACCGAGATCGATGCCGACGCCGCCGGCGTGATCCGGCTGCCCGTGCGCATCGCGGTCGTGGGGCCGCACGCGCGTGGACAGGTGAGCCGCGAGGTCGTGCTCTACCAGGTGCTCGCGCACGAGCTGGGCCACGCGCTCGGCCTGGGCCACGTCGCCGACCCGCGCTCGCTCATGTGCTGCGTCGCGGGCGCCGTCGACTTCGCGGACCCGGTCACGCGCGAGGCCTACGTCGCGGCGCGCCGGCAGCCCGACATCCGCTCGGCCCGCACGCAGCTCGTCGAGCATTACCGGCGCTTCTGGAGCCGCGCGCCCTGACCGCTCGCTTGACGGCTCGACGCCGTCGCCCTACCGTAGCCGCATGACGACCCAGCCCGCCGCGATCAAGCATCTCTGGACTCACAAGACTCAGGATCATCCGTGGCTCTCGGACGGAGAGCTCGTCATCGACCGCGCCGAGGGCGTGTGGGTCTGGACGGAGGACGGCAAGAAGCTGATGGACGGCTTCGCCGGCCTCGCCGTCGTCAACGTGGGCCACGGCCGCCGCGAGATCGCCGAGGCCATCGCGGAGCAGACGGTGCGCCTCGCGTACTACCCGACCACGCGGCAGTTCTCGAATCGCCCCGCCGCGGAGCTGGCCGCGAAGCTGGCGACGCTCACGCCGGGCGACCTCGACTACACCCTGTTCGCGACGAGCGGCTCGGAGGCCAACGAGCGCGCGATGCAGATCGCGCGGCACTACTGGATCGCGAAGGGCAAGCCGGACAAGCACAAGGTGATCTCGCTGCAGGGTGGTTACCACGGCGCCACCATGGGCACCTTCGCGGTGTGCGGGCTGCCGCACATGACGGCGGCGTATGCGGCGCTGCAGCCGGCGGGCTTCACCAAGGTCGCGCCGCCGTACCCCTTCCGCGATCGCGGCACGGGGACGGACGCGCAGCTCGTGCAGCGCCGCGCGACGGAGTTGCGCGACGCGATCGTCGCGGAAGGCGTCGGGACGGTGTCCGCCGTCATCATGGAGCCGGTGCTCTCGTCCGGCGGCTTCATCATCCCGCCGCTCGGCTGGCTGTCCGCCGTCCGCGCCATCTGCGACGAGCTCGAGGTGCTGATGATCGCCGACGAGGTCATCACGGGCTTCGGGCGTACGGGCCGCTGGTTCGGCGTCGAGCACGAGGGCGTCGTCCCCGACCTCATGACGGTGGCCAAGGGCATCACGTCGGGTTACCTGCCGCTGTCCGGCACCATCGCGCGCGGGCGGCTGGCCGACGCGTTCGACGAGCACAGCACGCAGGAGACCGTGCACCCCAACACGTACGCGGCCCATCCCGTGGCCTGCGCCGCCGCGCTCGCCAATCTGCAGATCATGGAGAAGGACCGGCTCGTCGAGAACGCGGCGACGATGGGCCATCGGCTGCTCGATGGCTTGCAGCAGGCCGTGGGCAAGAACCGCATCGTCGGCGAGGTGCGCGGACGCGGCCTGCTCGTGTGCGCGGAGCTGGTGGCGCCCGACGGCTCGGGCAAGCCCCTCGACGCCGCCCTCGTGGCCACGCTGGACCGCAAGGCGTGGGACCGCGGCGCCATCGTCTACGCGCGCGGCCAGGTCGTGCGGCTGGCCCCGCCCCTCTGCATCACCGCCGCGGAGGTGGATCGCCTGGTGGAGGTTGTCGGCGCGAGCATCGACGAGCTGGATCGCGAGCTGACGCGGTAAGGGCGGTGCCCGCGGGCGATCTGGCGCGCGAGCGCTACGTGAGTCTCGCCACGTTCCGAAAGAACGGCGCGGAGGTCCGCACGCCGATCTGGTTTGCGGTCGTCGACGACCGGCTGTGGATGGTGACGGGCGGCGACTCGGGCAAGGTCAAGCGCCTGCGCAACAGCCCGCGGGTGCGCGTGGCGCCCTCCGACGTGCGCGGCATCGTCCACGGCTCGTGGCGCGAGGGCACCGCGCGCATCGCCGATGATCCCCAGGACATCGCGCACGCCCACGACATGATGCGCGCCAAATACGGCTGGCAGGTCGTCCTGCTCGACCTCTTCTCGCGGCTGAGCGGCCGGCGCCGCCGCCGGGTGTGGCTGGAGATCGCGCTGCCCTGAGCCGGCGTTTGCGCCGCCCGGACCGAGGTAGTAATCTACTACCATCGTGGTAGCAATCGGCTACCCGGGTGGAGGGCGCCATGCCGGCACCGGTGAAGATCTCGGACAGGCTCCTCGAGCGCGCCAAGGCGGAAGCGAAGGGCGCGCACCGCTCGGTCACCGCGCAGATCGAGCACTGGGCCACGCTCGGCCGCGCGGTCGAGGTGATGACCGGTCATCGCGAGGTGCTCGCCCTCAAGCGAGTCGGAGAGCGTCTCGCGATGCCACGATACGTCAGCCCTCAAGAGATTCACGACGTGCTCACACGGATCATGAACGATCCCGAGCGCGAATCGGTCAAGGCCAGGATTCGCGCCGGCGGCGGGCCGATCTATTCGGGAGACCCAGACGATCCCGACGGCGTGATTCAGATCGCCCCGGACGGCCGCCGCACGCGCGGCCGCTTCGAGGGCGGGACCTTCGTCCCGGCTGGTCGTGAGCGTCCTCCCGTTCGCATCGCTGCGCGCCGCCGCCGCTGAGGGCGCGCCGGGCCTCGTCGTCGTCGCGGGGCCGAACGGCGCCGGCAAGTCCACGTTCATCGAGCTCTACGTCCACGACCTGGGACTGCCCTATGTCAACGCCGACCACATCGCCAGGGTTCTGCGGGAGGCTCATCCGGATTTGTCCCGGCGCGATCTCGATCAGCGGGCCTTCGATGAGGCCGAGCGGCTCCGTGACGACCTGCTCGAGCTGCGCTTCGGGTTCTGCACCGAGACGGTGTTCTCCGATCCGGTCGGCTCGAAGCTCGACTTCCTGGAGCGGGCGCGCGCGGCGGGATTCTTCGTGACGCTCGTCTTCATCGGTCTCGAGAATCCCGGAATCTCCCTCGGGCGCGTGAGGCAGCGTGTCGCGCAGGGAGGCCACGACGTGCCGGAGGGCCGGCTCATCTCGCGCTTTCCACGCACGCTGAAGAACCTGCGCGGCGCCGTGCCGATCGTGAACGAGGCGTTCCTGTTCGACAACACCCTGTTCGACGCGCCGTACCGGCCGATCGCGGTCTACGCCGACGGGCGGCTCGCGCAGCAATTTCCGCCGCTGCCGCGGTGGACGCAGGGGCTGCCCGGACTCTAGCCGCGCGGCTCAGGCCAGCTCGGCGAGGAAGCGCGCGAGCACGCTCGTCGGCAGCAGCGCCGGCGCGCCCGTCACGTCGCGGACGACCTGCTTCATCGCGCCCGTGAACCCCTGACACTCCATCACCACCAGGCTCACGCCCGCGCGCCGCAGCTCCTCCGCGGCCGCGATGAGCCGGCTCGAATCGTCGTACGGCGAGGCGACGGTGACCACCACGCCGGGATCGACGCGCGACCAGCGGGTGGCCGAGGACGCCTGCTGCTGCTTGATCGGCACGATCACGCCGAGGCGCCCGCCGTCGAACGTTGCGTCGACGATGGCGGCCAGGCAACGCTCGGGCAGCAGGACCGGCCGCGCGCTCGTGAACGGCGGGAAGGCGCCGGCGCAGAGGATCGCGAAGGCGTCGGCCTCGCCGTGCAGACGATCGAGACACGCTTGCAGCCGCGGCACGAGCAGCACCTTGGCCAGCAGCACCTCGCCGCCCTCGCGCAGGCGCGCGATCAGCGCGTCGTCGTCACCGGGTGCCGGAGCGAGGGCGTCGATCTCGGCGCGCGTGAGCCCGTCGAGGGCGCCGGCCTGCACGATGCGGATGCCGGCCCCGAGCAGCGTCTGCATCTCGCCGGCGATGTCCGCGCGCGGCGTCTGGCCGATCGTGATCGCGCCGACCGTCCTCATGCGAGCCGCCCGGCCAGCGGCGGCACCGGCGGCTCCTCGGCCAGGTACTGGCCGAAGCCGGGCTTCTGCTCCAGCTCGCCCTGCGGATTGAGCAGCACCTGGCCGCGCACCAGCGTCGTCCACGCGCGGCCGCGCACGGTCCAGCCCTCGTAGGGCGTGTAGCCGGCCATGCTCAGGTGATCGCGCTGGCGGATCGTCCACTCGGCGCCGGGATCCCAGATCGTGAGATCGGCGTCGGCGCCGACGCGGATGGTGCCCTTGCGCGGGAAGAGGCCGAAGATCCGCGCGGGATTCTCGGACAGCGCGCGCGCCATCCACGTGGGCGGCAGCCCGCGCTTGACCACGCCCTCGTGCCAGACGAGCGGCGCCAGCGTCTCGAGCGACGGGGCGCCGAACGGGATCGGCACGCCCTGCGCGTCGACGAAGATGTTGGTCCTCCCCGGCTCCTTGAACTTCGGCAGCCGC
>QHSB01000664.1 GCA_003220335.1 Candidatus Rokuibacteriota bacterium | reverse complement strand
AAGCGGCACCGCTACGAGGACGTGGTGGCGCCGCCGCCGGGAGCGTGAGGCGAGGTCTAGCGAGATCGCGGTCGACGAACAGTTGTGCGTGAGCGCCTGCCGGGCGCGCGGCGTGGTGTCCGCGGCGCGACGCGGTACGTCTCATCGAGATAGACGCTGAAGCGCTCGCTCAGGTCCGCAGGCAGGCCGTCGACGTCGCCGCTCAGCTCGAGCAAGGGGTCCGTTGCCGGCCGGCGCGTCCGTGGTCGCTTCATGTCTAGGAATCTACCACCGGGAACTTCCAAGGAGGTGCCCTGTCTAAGCGGGCATGAAGTCCGTCTCCCTGATCAATGCCGCGGCCCGCCCGGGCACCGACACTGCGGCTCGCGCGGCGGTATCGCTCACGCCCGCACCCCGCTGGGATCCGCGGCTCTATCAGATCGCCACCCTGGCCGGACTGCTCGGCTACGGCGTGTTCTGGCTGGACCTCGAGGTCCAGACGCCGACCGCGGTGGCGATCGTCGTGACGGCGCTCGTCGCCCAGCTCGCCTGCACGCGCCTGACCGCCCGCGGACGGTTCGATCCGCGCAGCGCGCTGATCTCGGCGCTCTCGCTCTGCCTGCTGCTCCGCACCGGCTCCCTCGGCCTGGCGATCCTCGCCGCCGGGGTGGCCATCGCGAGCAAGTTCACGCTGCGCGTGCGCGACAAGCACGTGTTCAACCCCACCAACTTCGCCCTCGTCGCGATGATGCTGGCGACGGGACAGGTCTGGGTGTCGCCCGGACAGTGGGGCAGCGGACTCGTCTTCGCGTTCCTGCTCGCCTCCGCGGGCGGCCTCGTGGTGAATCGCGCCGCGCGCGCCGACGTGACGCTGGCCTTCCTGGCCAGCTGGGCGAGCCTGCTCGTCGCCCGCTCGCTCTGGCTCGGCGAACCGCTGGCCATGGCCGTGCACCGGCTGGAGAACGGCGCGCTCGTGCTGTTCGCCTTCTTCATGATCTCGGATCCCAGGACCACGCCGGACTCGCGCGCGGGCCGCGTGCTCTTCGCCACGCTGGTGGCCCTCGGGGCCTACGCGGTCCAGTTCAAGCTGTTCAGGACCAACGGCCTGCTGTGGTCGCTCGCCGTCTGCTCGCTGCTCGTCCCGCTCATCGACCGGGTGCTGCCCGGCTCACGCTACCAATGGAGGCGCTCGCCATGAAGCACGTCACCGCTCTCCTCGCCGCCCTGCTCGTCGTCGCGCTCGCGACGCCCACGGTGCTGGCGTTCTGTGGCTTCTACGTCGCCAAGGCCGACACGAAGCTGTTCAACCAGGCCTCGCAGGTCGTGCTGGTCCGCCACGACGACAAGACCGTCCTCACCATGGCCAACGACTTCAGGGGCGACCTCAAGGAGTTCGCCATCGTGGTGCCGGTGCCGACCGTCCTCGAGAAGGGGCAGATTCGCGTGAGCGACCGCGCCCTCATCGAGCACCTCGACGCCTACTCGGCGCCCCGGCTCGTCGAGTATTTCGACGACGATCCGTGCTCGCCGAGGTACCCCGCCACTCTGCAGGCGCCCCGGGGCATGACCGCCACGCGCGGCGACGCGGCGGCAGAACGGGCGCGCGGCCTCGGCGTCACCATCGAGGCGCGCTACACCGTCGGCGAGTACGACATCCTCATCCTGTCCGCCCGCGAGAGCGGCGGGCTTGGGACCTGGCTGCGCGACAACGGCTACCGCGTGCCCGCCGGCGCGTCGTCGATCCTGGGCAGCTATCTCAAGCAGGGGATGAAGTTCTTCGTGGCGCGCGTGAACCTGAAAGAGCAGGCGCGGCTCGGCTTCACGTACCTGCGCCCGCTCCAGATGGCGTTCGAGTCGCCGAAGTTCATGCTGCCCATCCGCCTCGGCACCCTCAACGCCGATGGCCATCAAGATCTGTTCGTCTACGCGCTGACGCGCAAGGGCCGCGTGGAGACCACGAACTACCGCACGGTGCGGCTGCCGACCGGGATGGAGCTGCCGGTCTACGTGAAGGAGGAGTTTCCGCAGTTCTACCGCGCGATGTTCAGCCATCAGGTCGAGCGCGAGGACATGCGCGCGGTGTTCCTCGAGTACGCGTGGGACATGGGCTGGTGCGATCCCTGCGCCGCCGACCCGCTCTCGATGCAGGAGCTGCGCAAGCTCGGCGTCTTCTGGCTGTCGGCGAGCGGCGCCGACGAACGCCTGCGGCGCCGGCTGCCCGGCGGCGCGGCCGACGTCTTCGTGACGCGCCTGCACGTGCGGTACGATGCCGCGCACTTCCCCGAAGACCTCGTCTTCCAGGAGACCGCCGACCGCGGCAATTTCCAGGGCCGCTACGTCCTGCGGCATCCGTGGACGGGCGAGGCCACGTGCGAGGCGGCGGAGCGTTACCGCGAGTCGCTGCGCGCGCGCGTGGAGCAGGAGGCCGGGACGCTGGCGTCGTTGACCGGCTGGCCCATCGAGGAGATCCGCCGCAAGGTGGGCGCCCTTCCCGGCGTCGACGGCCGCACGTGGTGGCAGAAGCTGTACGGCCAGTAGCCCCCCGGCGGGCGCGGCATGGTGTAGCCTAACCGCCCATGAAGCGCAGCGAGCAGCGGATCCTGACTACCCACACCGGCAGCCTTCCCCGCCCGCCCGCGCTGCGCGACCTGCTCGTGCGCCAGGACCGGGGCGAAGCCATCGACGCCGCCGCGTTCGCGCGCGAGGCGGAGGCAGCCGTGGGCCATGTGGTGGCCCGCCAGCTCGAGGCCGGCATCGACGTCGGCAACGACGGCGAGCAGCCGCGCGTGGGCTTCTCCACCTATCCGGCGCGGCGGATGCGCGGCTTCGGCGGCGCCAGCAAGCGGCGGCTGTC
>QHSB01000657.1 GCA_003220335.1 Candidatus Rokuibacteriota bacterium | reverse complement strand
CGGGAGACAGATCGCAGGAGCGGTCGATCAATTTCGTGGCGCGGCCGAGGTGCTCGGCCAGCGAGGGGCCGGTGGGGCTGAAGCTCGCGAAGACGAAGCCGCGGTAGCTCGCCACGCGCGCGGCGTGGCGCAGGCCGTGCGCGCTCTTGTCGACCTCCGCGTAGCCGCCCGGGTACGGGACACCGAGCAGCGTGCCGTCGAGGTCGTACGTCCAGCCATGGTACGGGCACGCGAACGTGCGGGTGGCGCCGCGGCCCGCCGTGCACAGCATCGTCCCGCGATGCATGCAGCGGTTGACGAGGACCGACACGCCGCCGTCCTTGCCGCGGACCATGATGACGGGCTGGGAGCCGAGCTCGCGCGTGACGTAATCGCCCGAGCGCGGAATCTCGCTGGCGTGACCGACGAAGACCCAGCCGCGCGTGAAGATGCGGTCCATCTCGTCGGCGAAGATGCGCGGATCCGTGTAGAGGGACACGTGGATCCGGTCGTCTTGCACGAGCGCCTTGTAGTCGATCACCGGGACGGCTATCGACATGATCCCGGTACTTTACGGGCCTTTCCCGCGTTTGTCGATCTCGCGCATGATGTTACCCTTTCCGAGCCGGCGGCCCCGCGGGCCCCGAGCCGGGAGGACCGCGTGGGATTTTCGCCGGACACGCTTCGCGATCGCGTCGCCATCGTGACGGGCGCCAGCCAGGGCATCGGCCGAGCGATTGCCGTCGAGCTGGCGACGGTCGGCGCTCACGTGGTGGTGTGCAGCCGCCGCCACGGCGCGCTCGACGCCGTCGCCGAGGAGGTGCGCGACCACGGACGCCGCGCTCTGGCGGTGGCGTGCGATGTGGGCGACGCCGCCCAGGTGGACGACGTCGTCGCGCGAACCGTCGCCGAGTTCGGGCGGATCGACCTTGCGCACGAACCTCACCGGCGTGTTCCTCTTCTCGCAGGCCGTCGGGCGCGTGATGATTCGCCAGCAGTCTGGCAAGATCGTGAACGTGACCTCGGTGGCGGGCCGCAGCGGCGCGCGCGGCATGGCGCCGTACGCCGCCGCCAAGGCCGGCGTGACCGCGCTGACGCAGAGCCTCGGCGCGGAGTGGGCGAAGTACGGCATCACCGTCAATGCGGTGGCGCCGGGGCCGACGGAGACGGAGGGCGTGCTGGAGGTCTGGAAGACGCCGGCGATGATCGCGCAGGCCTCCCGCGAGGTGCCGCTGCAGCGGCTGGCGCGCCCCGAGGAGGTCGCGTGGGCGGTGATCTTCGTCGCCTCCGACGCGGCCAACTTCATGACCGGCGAGACGCTGTACGTGAGCGGCGGGCCGCGCGTCGCCAACCGGGAGGACTAGGGTGACGGAGTCGCCGCTCGAGGCCGCGCGCAAGCTGGCGCCGCAGATCCGCGCCAGCGCCGACGAGACGGACCGGCTGCGCGAGCTGCCCCGCGCGCTCTTCGAGGCGATCGCGGACGCCGGCCTCTTTCATCTCGCGGTGCCGCGCGCCATCGGTGGCGGCGAGATCGACCTGCCGACGTACGTGCAGGTGATCGAGGAGCTCGGCAAGGCCGACGCCAGCACGGGCTGGGTCGTCAACCAGGGCGCGATCTACGGCACGTACGCCGCACGCATGCCGCGCGAGGCGGCGCGCAAGATCTGGATCGACCCACCGCGCGCCGTCGTTGCCAACACGCCCGCCGCCACCGCGAAGGCGATCGTCGTGCCCGGCGGCTATCGCGTCACCGCCGAGCGCCAGGGCTTCAGCACCGGCTGCCGCCACGCCACCTGGATCGCCGCTCACGCGCAGGTCTTGGAGAACGGCAAGACACGGCTGGAGGCGGACGGCACACCCGAGCTGCGCTACCTGCTCGTGCCGGTGGGCGAGGCCGAGCTGCTCGACACGTGGCACACGCGTGGCATGCGCGGCACCGGCACGCACCACTTCAACGTCCATGACGTCTTCGTCCCCGACGAGCGCACCGTGCGGTCCGCGACGGCGACGCTGCTGGAGGAGGGCCCGCTCTACAAGATCCCGCGCACGCTCTGCTTCGCCTCCGGCGACGCGGCGGTGGCGCTGGGGATGGCGCGCACGTGCCTCGAGACGTTCGCCGAGCTGGCCGGCTCCAAGACGCCGCGCGCGATGCCGAGCTTGCTGCGCGAGCAGTCGATGGTCCAGGTCAGCGTCGGCCAGTGCGAGGCGTGGCTGCGCTCGGGGCGCGCGTTCTTGTTGGAGGCGGTCCGCGACATCTGGGACGCGGCGACGAGGGGCGCGGTCACCCTCGAGCAGCGCGCGAATCTCCGCATCGCGACCACCCACGGGATCCGCCTGGCCGCCCAGATCATCGACACCGCCTACAACGCCTCCGGCGCCACCGCCGCCTACGACGGCAACCTCGTCCAGCGCCACTTCCAGGACATCCACGTGATCACCCAGCATCTGCAGGGACGGCTGGCCCACTACGAGATGGTCGGCCGGTACTGGCTCGGGCTGCCGATCGACGAGGCGCGACTCTGATCGCGACGCTGTGAGCGTCCCCGTCATCGACCTCGCGCCCGCGCGGAGGGGAGGCGCCGAGCGTCTTCGCGTCGCCGCCGCCATCGACGCGGCCTGCCGCGAGATCGGCTTCTTCGCGATCGACGGCCACGGCGTGCCCGCCCGCGTCGTCGACCAGCTGCGGGCCGTCGCCCACGCGTTTTTCGCGCTGCCGCGCGAGGACAAGCTGGCCGCGCGGCATCCGGTGGCCGGCACGAACCGCGGCTATCACCCGGCCGGCGGCGAGGCGCTGTCGACGGCGAACGACGCGCCGGCGCCGCCCGATCTGAAGGAGTTCTTCCACGTCGGGCCCGTCGACGTCGGCGCCGACGCGTACTACACGAGTGCCGAGGGCCGCCAGCACTTCGCGCCGAACGTCTGGCCCGCGGCGCCGTCCGGGTTCGCGCCGGCCGCGACCGTTTACTACCGGGCGATGAGCGACCTCGTCCGTACCTTGATGCGACTGGCCGGCCTCGCGCTCTCGGTGGGCGAGACGTTCTTCGACGACAAGGTCGACCGCTCCATCGGGACGATGCGCCTCAATTACTATCCGGCGCCGGCCGCCCCGCCCGCGCCGGGCCAGCTGCGCGCCGGCGCCCACACGGATTACGGCGGGTTCACGATCCTGAGCGGCGAGGACGCGCCGGGTGGGCTGCAGGTGAGGACGCGCGACGGCAGCTGGGTCGACGTGGTCACGACGCCCACGCGCTTCGTCGTGAACATCGGCGATCTGCTGATGCGCTGGACGAACGACCGCTGGCTCTCCACCATGCACCGCGTGGTGAACCCGCCGGCCGGCGTCGGCCGGCCGCGGCTGTCGATCGCCTTCTTCAACCATCCGAACTACGACGTGACGATCGAGTGTCTCGCGTCACAGGGGCCGCCCCGGCACATGCCGGTGCGCTCCGGCGACTATCGCGACCTCAAGTACGCCAAGACGGGATTGGCCGCCGCCCGCGAGCGCGCCTCGCGCGTGCGCACGCCCGACAGCTAGAGGAGACGATTGATGCTCTATCGGCTGGCCCGGCCCGCCGGCCGCCTGCTCGCGGCGCTCCGGGTGCTGCCAGGGGCTTAGAGGAGCGCCACGGCTTCGCCGGGGCGTTCCGAACGTTGGGGGGTGTGGGGGGCCATTTCGGGGCCCCCCACCTAAATTAGATAGCCAGCCAGTCGAGGATTC
>QHSB01000382.1 GCA_003220335.1 Candidatus Rokuibacteriota bacterium | reverse complement strand
ACGGCCACACGGCGCGGATATCGAACGCAGATTTGACGATGCCGGCGCGGATGTCCTCGCCGAAGGCCCAGGCCATGAGGTCGTCGTCGACCGGCGCGTACTGCACCCAGAGCACCGGGTAGCCGTACGCCTGTACATCCACCTCGATCTCGTGGCCGATGCCGGGATCCATGTGGTACGGGCGCGCGAGCACGAGCAGGCACGCGCGGTTCTCGCGCGCGCACCACTCGAGCACCTCGCGCGACTTGCGGCGCAGCCGCGCGTTGAAGTCGGCGAGCGCCGTGTA
>QHSB01000381.1 GCA_003220335.1 Candidatus Rokuibacteriota bacterium | reverse complement strand
AGGACGTCGAGCTTCTGCTTCTGGCCGAAGCGCAGCTCGCCGTAGTGGCCCGAGATGCACTTGACGGGATAGCAGCAGTCCACGGTGCCGCGGCCCTTGCCGAACTGGCGGCCCTGCTCTTCCGACGTGTCGGACGAGAAGACGACGTTGCGAGGGTCCACGCCGAGCGCGCCGAACAGGCCCATCCAGAACTGGTGGGTGGACCAGAGGTTCAGAACGCGCGGGACGCCGATGCGGAGGCTAGCGCGCGACGGCGCCGGCGCCGACCCGGCGGAACGCGTCCTTGCGAACCATCTCGGCAACGTTAGGGTACTCACGCTTGACCTCCTCGAGTCTGGCCTTCACCACGCGCATCTCGTTGACGTCCTCGACGAGCCCCTTCGGGCACGAGTTGCCGCTGATCACGCGCTCCCAGCCCTCGGCCAGCGGCAGCTTGCTCCACCCCCGTCCCTTGGCGCCGGGCAGCTGGACGTCGATGAACGTCCGCGTGCAGTTGATCGGGCACCACTTGCAGACGGTCTCGGCGGCCGTCGTGCTCGTGTAGGTCAGCGCCGCGATCGTGTCGAAGCCGCGGAAGCGCGACGACGTGCCGTGCTTCGTCCAGTCGGCGGCGCAGAGGGCGGCGCCGATGGCGCCCGCCTCGCCGGAATACGGGTGCAGCACGACCTCGGCATCCGGCACCTTGCCGCGGATGAAGTCCACCTGCGCCTTCACCACGGCCATGTTGCGGTGGGTGCCGCCCTGGAGCACGAACTTGCGGCCGACCGCTCTCAGATTCTGCAGCTGCCCGGCATAGATCCAGACGTTGACGGGCAGCACGGCCGCCAGCGCGGCCATGATCTCCTCGGCCGACCAGCCCTTGCGCTGCTGGTTGACGATGTCGCTCTGCAAGAAGACGCCGCAGCCCATGGTGAGGCTCGGCATCGCCTTGGCCTCGAAGGCGCGGTCGGCGTAGCGCTCCAGCGGGATGTCATAGCGCTCGGCCACGCCCTGCAGGAAGGCGCCGTTGCCCGACGAGCACTGCGAGTTCAGCCGGAAGTCCGCCACCGTGCCCTGGCGCAGGATCATGATCTTGACGTCGGTGCCGCCGACGTCGCAGATCACGTCGGCGTCGGGGTAGAAGTGCAGGGCGGCCGTGGCGTGGGCGACCGTCTCCACGACGCCGACGTCGGCGCCGAGCACGTCCTTCAAGAGATCCTTGCCGTAGCCGGTGAGCGCGAGCGCGCCGACGTCGGTGAACCCGGCCTCACGCACCTGGCGGAAGAGCGACTGGGCGTCCTCGATCGGGTTGCCCTGGCTCAGCGCGTAGCACGAAAACAGCAGCGCGCGCTCATTCGAGAGGACGACGGCCTTGGCCGTCGTGCTGCCGAAGTCGCAGCCGATCAGCACCGGGCCCACGTGCGGCGCGCGCGCCGGAGATGCCGGCGTCGGGCGCACGTACTCGCTGACGAACGTCGCGAGATCACCCTCCCCCGCGATCAACCCCCGCGCGCCCTCCTTCGCCTTGGCCTCGTGCTGGCCCACTTCCACCCACCACGTGAGCTTGTCGGCGCCCTGGTAGACGCCGACCTCCGGCTTCTCGCCCCGGCCGATCTCGACGCAGCCGAGGCACGCGTAGTAGAGCGCCTCCCCGGGCACGTGAATCAGCGACGCCGGCTCGCGGCCGTCCGGCAGCGCGACCTTGCGTTCCGCCCACAGCTTCGCGAGGTGGTGCCGCCACGCCTGCTGTAGCCCCGTGAAGAAGAGGTTGGGGCCGCCGAGCAGCAGCACCTCGGGCAGCGGCGTGTTGCCCTTGGTCAGCGTCGCGAGATTCTGATAGACGACGGCCTCGAAGAGACTGGCGATGATCTCGTCGACGGGCACGCCCGTCTTCACGAGCGTGTTGGCGTCGGTCTCCGCGAAGATGCCGCACTTGCTGCTGACCTTGTGCAGGCTCATGCCCTCGTAGGGCATGGCGGCCAGCCGCTCGCCCGACACCTGCAGCTTGCGCGCCGTCTTCTCGATGAAGGTGCCGGTGCCGCCGCTGCACGCCGACTGCATGTAGACCTGCTTGGTCTTGCCGCCGGCGGACGCGGTGAAGAAGATCGTCTTCATGTCCTCGCCGCCGATCTCGGAGACGAAACGCACGTCGGGATGCAGGCGCTCGACGCACGCCGCCACCGCAACGACCTCCTGGATCAGCTTGCCGCCCACGAGGGGCGCGAGAAAGCCGGCGCCGGAGCCGGTGAAGAAGACGCGGTCGCGCCCCGGCGTGAGTCCGGCCTCCGCCTCCATGCGCGCGAGGAACTCGACGAGTTTCTCGGCCTGGCGCGTGTTGTGACGCTGGTAGTCCTGCCAGGCAGCCTTGCCGTCCTCGACCACCACCGCCTTGACGGTGGTCGACCCGACGTCGACGCCCACCGTTTTCATAGGACTCGGAGGGGGGCTTCGCACACTCGGAGGGGGGCTTCGCCCCCCTTCCGACCGTCGTCGCACGCCTCGCGGCGCGCTCCTCCGTGCCTCCCCCCAGGATTGCGCGGGCAAAGCCCGCGCTCGAAGCGGCCGATCAGGTACGCGAGGGCGGCCTTCATGACCGGCGTCCCATCTTCTTTGCGACGTGGAGGACGAGCTTGGCGGCGGTGCCGGCGGCGCGGCCGTCGTGCGGCACGTGATAGGTCGCCTTCTTCAGCCCGGGGTGCGCATCCACGTAGGCGCGTACCGCGTCGACGCTCAGTCCGGTGCTCTGCAGCGCGTCGTCGAACTCGCGCTGCGCGCGCTTCTTGGCCTCGGTGAGGATCATCTGGCAGCGCGAGAGCGCGTGGACCTCGGCGTCGCCCTTGATCTCCAGCGGCGCATAGAGCAGGTCCGGATACTTGCCGATCACGCCGGACATGGCGCCGATAGACATCGTGTTGGGCATACACGAGTAAGGCGAGAGCTCGCAGATCATGTGGGCCTTTTTCTTATGATGGGCCCACAGCGCTTTGCCCACGAGCATGTCGCCCTCGCCGCCGTCGAGGCGGCTGTGGAAGTACGGCGCGGCCAGCCGCCGCAGCTCGAACTGGCTCGGCAGCTCGTGCGGCAGGTCGCGGAGCGCGCGGCGCAGCCGGTTGAACGTGAAGCGGTAGACGCCCTGCGCGACGCGGCCGAGGCCCAGCTTGAGGCGCGCGCCCCTCTCGATCCCGCTGTAGTCCTCGAAGCGCTGCAGGCCGTGGCGCAGCAGGTAATCCATCCACACCGTGATGGCGGCCGGATAGACCTCGGCGCCCTCCGTCTCGAGCCAGCGGTGGATGTTGTAGTTCGGGTCGCCCTCGACGGTCTGCAGATAGAACTCGCCGGTGATCTTCACCGTCGGCTTCACGCGCAGCCGGTCCACCTCGATCGCGGCGAACTTGTCGTGGACCCGGCGCAGCGCGCGCGTGAAGTACCGCGTCGTGAGGTGCCAGGCCACCGAGCGATACGGCGAGCGCTTCGGCCGGTCGCGAAACACCTCGAAGAGGTACTCGATGCTCTCCTTGACGACGGCGTCGGTGGCGCCGGGCACGACCTCGTACGGACGCACCTGATACTCGAGGTCCTGGACGAGGTCGGTGACGAAGATCCCCCAGAGCAGGCCGAGGGTCAGCGGAAGGTTCAGGTCGAGGCCGTCCCCCATGGCCGCCTTCTGGTCCAGCTGGTCCTGCGCCATGAGGAACATCCGGAAGGCGTCGAGCCCGCTGTTGCGCAGCGCGAGCTCGTAGCTCTGGTGGTACTGCCCGAACCGGCAGGCGCCGCACGAGCCCGCCGTCAGGTACACGTAGTTCTTGTTGACGGTCTCCACCCCGACCCGTCCCGCCTCGCCCTTCAGGAAGTTGACCAGGTTGCCCGTGGTGAACGAGGTCGGGCAGCACTGTCCGATGTCGGCGACCTCGCGGCCCGTCAGCAGATCGTCCCTGGTGGCCACCGGCAACACGCGCGCGTGGTAGCCGGCGCCCTCGAGCACGGCCTGTACGATGCGCTCGGCGCGCCAGTGGAGGCCGCCGAAGAGGATGGTGACCGTGTCACGCTCCTGGCGCGTGAAGGGGCGGGGTGTGTACGCGCGATAGTGCTCACTGCTGACCGTGGCCATTGCGCCCTCCATTGCCGTCGGCGGCTTCCGCGTGACGCTCTATCCATGCCTCGAGCAGTCGGACGGTGGCGAACCCCGGCAGTCGCCGAATCGTGTCGTCGACCTTGCGGGCCGCCGCGCGACCCTCGTCGTCGCCGAAGAGGTATCGTGCCATGAACACGACCTCTGCGCCCGGCTGGACGCCGCTGCCCACGGGCGCCCAGAAGCGGTCCACGATCAGCCGCGCCACGCGCGCGACGGCGCGCCGCTGCATCCGCCGCTCGGCCTGCCGGTAATAGAAGAAGAAGTGGCGCGACTCGTCGAGCGCGATGCGCTCCAGCAGGCCGCTCAGCACGGGGTGATTCGCGAGCGCGGCGAGCCGACGATACGCCGTGAGCGCCGACAGCTCGTTGATCGCGCCCCACATCATGTGCACGGCGCAGAAGTCCGGCCACGCGCGCGACAGCATCGCGGTCAGCCGCGCCTCCAGCCACTGCGGGAACGACTCGCTGCCGCGCGGCCGCTCCCGCTCGCCCACCGGCTGCCCGGCGGCCTGCAGAAAGCGCGCGAGCGCGAGCCCGTGGAAGGTCTCTTCGTATAGCCAGCACGCGAGGAAGGTGGCCACCTCGGGATCGGCGATGGCGCGCGTCGCCAGCAGCGAGCGCGTGTACACGATCGTGTGGCTCTCGATGTCCTGCATGTAACGCAGCGTGCGGATGATCTCGGGGGCGACGGGATGACGGGACACGCCTTCCCAATCGATCTCCCCGAGGTCGATCGCCCGCGAGCGCGCCACCCAGGCATCGAGATCGAAGACCGGCATGTGGCGGTCCTCAGTTAAAACCGTCACGCGATCCTGGGCAAGAAGATAAGTTGGTGATGGCGTCGGCGAGACGCGGCGCCAGGACTCAGCCGCGGCGGCCGTCGCCGCCGTACGTGCCGCCACCGCGCGCGCGGTCGCGGCGCCGCGCGCCGGGGATCACGACGCCGGCGAAGAGCGCCAGCACGACGAGCAGGCCGGCGATGATGAGCGCGGCGTCCACGGGCAGGCCAAGAATCCGGCGCGCGGGGCGCGGCATGAGCTCGCCGGCCGCCGCCGAGGGCGCGTCGCCGTCGCGGTTGCCGGGGCGGACCTCGCCGGGGTTGGGCTGCGCACCGCGCTGCACGACGCCCGAATCCTTGGGTCCCGCGGCGCCAGGTGCGTTCTGCTCGCGATTCATGCCGGCGGCGGGCCGGTCCTGAGCGACCACCGGAGTCGCCGCGGCGAGCACGATGAGCGCGGCCAACGCGACGCGGAGCCCGACAAGCATGGGGGGAGCCCTCCTGCCGGCGGAACGAGCAAGCCCAGTGCCAGCGGCTAGCGCAGCGGCAACGTCTCGATGGTCTCGGCGCGGGCGGCCAGCTCGCTGGCGATGCGGTCGAACATCCGTCGGTTATAGGCGCTCGCGCGAACCCACTCCTCCGAGCCGAGCAGGACGGCGCCGCCCCAGCCGATGATGACCAGGTCCTTCTGGTCGATGCGGATCTCGAGCGTGCGCCCGGTGGCCGGCGCCGCCAGCGTCACGCGCACGCCGTCGTAGCCCTTGCCCACGGTCGGAATGATGCCGAGCGTGAGGAAGGTCACGATCGGCACGTTGTTGTCGGGGGTACCGACGACCTGCACGGTCGCGACGAGGTCGGGCGCCTCCGCGAAGGCCTCGAGACGATCCACGCGCCGGAAGAGATGCCACTGCGCGAGCGCGGTCACGAGGTCCTCGCGGGACCACGAGGCCGCATGCCGGCCGACGCCCAGGCTGAGCTCGAGCTGCGCGGCCGCAATGCGGGCGCGCTCCGCCGCCGTGAGCGAGGGCGGCGCCGTCATCGCGCCGCAGGCCGACAAGAACACGAGGACGAGCAGCGGCAGGAGCCGGCGCATCGCCTCCGATCATAGCCCGCGGCGCTGCTCCGTGTGGCGCCGCGCTGGTATAGTTGGCCCCCCGGAGGTCACGCCATGAAGCTCGAGGGCGAGCGGCTCGAGAGTCTCTACACCACGATGGTCAAGATCCGCCGGTTCGACGAGAAGACGGCGGAGCTGTTCGTGCAGGGTCTGGTCAAGGGCACCGCGCATTCCTACGTCGGTGAGGAGGCGGTGGCGGCGGCGGCGTGCGCCAATCTGAAAGCGGACGACTACATCGTCGGCACGCATCGCGGCCACGGTCACTGCATCGCGAAGGGCGCACGGGTGGACCGCATGATGGCCGAGCTGTTCGGACGGGTCGACGGCTACTGCCGCGGCCTCGGCGGCTCGATGCACATCGCCGCCCTCGACCTCAACATCCTCGGCTGCAACGGGATCGTGGCCGCCGGCCTGCCCATCGGCAACGGCGCCGCGCTCGCCGCGCGCCTGCGCCGGACCGATCGCGTCGTCATCGCCTTCTTCGGCGACGGCGCGTCCAGCCAGGGCGTCGTGCACGAGTCGCTCAACCTCGCTGCCGTCTGGAAGCTGCCGATCATCTTCATGTGCGAGAACAACCAGTACGCGCTGTCGACCTCGTCGAAGCGGACGATCGCCGGCGAATCGATCGCCGCCCGCGCCGCCGCCTACGCGATTCCCGGCGTGCGCGTCGACGGCAACGATGTGCTCGCCGTGTACGAGGCGGTGAACACCGCCGTGGCGCGGGCGCGCGCCGGCGAGGGCCCGACGCTCGTGGAGGCGCTCACCTACCGCTGGGGCGGTCACAGCATGCGCGCGAACCTCCCCGACTACCGGACGAAGGAGGAGGAGCGCGAGTGGATGGAGCGCGATCCCATCGCGCGGCTGCGCGCCGAGCTGGAGCGCCGCGGCGCCACCGTGATGAAGCTCAAGGAGCTGGAGGAGTCGGTCGAGCTCGAGCTGGACCGCGCCGTCGCCTTTGCCACCGCCAGCGCCGAGCCCACCATCGAGGTCATGGAATCGTCCGTCTACGCGCCGCACGCGACGGCCACGGAGCCGAGCGACCGCAGCGGTCCCGAGCGCACGATGGCCGAGGCGCTCAACGAGGCCTTCCACGCGGAGATGGCGCGCGACGAGCGCGTGTTCGTCATGGGCGAGGACGTCTCGCTGATCGGCGGCATCTTCGGCGTCACGCGCGGGCTGCGCGAGAAGTTCGGCGAGGATCGCGTGCGCGACACACCGATCTCCGAGGCCGGCTTCGTCGGGGCGGGCGTCGGCGCCGCCATTGCCGGGCTACGCCCCGTCGTCGAGATCCAGATCTGGGACTTCATCGCGGTGGCCATGGACCAGGTCGTGAACCAGGCCGCGAAGTTCCGCTACATGCTCGGCGGCGGGCCGACGGTGCCGCTCGTGATCCGCGGGCCGCAGGGCGGCGGCATCCGGCTCGCCGCGCAGCACTCGCAGTGCCTGGAGGCGTGGTTCGCGCACGTGCCGGGATTGGTGGTCGTCGCGCCGTCGACCCCCTACGACGCCAAGGGGCTGCTCGCCTCCGCGATCCGCGACGACAACCCGGTGATCTTCCTCGAGCACAAGGCGCTCTATGCCGTCAAGGGGCCGGTCCCGTCCGAGCCGTACGCGATCCCGCTCGGAAAGGCGGACGTCAAGCGCGAGGGCAGCGACGTGACGGTGGTCGCCACGCAGGCGATGGTGGCGCGCGCCCTGGCGGCGGCCGCGGATCTCGAGAAGGACGGCATCAGCGTGGAGGTCATCGATCCGCGCACGCTGGTGCCGCTGGACGAGGCGACGATTCTCGCCTCGGTACGAAAGACGCATCGGCTGGTGGTCGCGCACGAGGCGGTGAAGCGCAGCGGCTTCGGCGCCGAGCTGGCCGCCATCGTGGCCGAGAAGGCGCTCGACGATCTCGACGCGCCCATCGCGCGTGTCGGCGCCCGCGCGATCCCGATGCCCTACAACGACGCGCTCGAGCGCGCCGTGATCCCGACTCAGGCCGACATCGCAGAGGCCATCCGCTCCTTGGTCTGAGGCGTCGGCCGGTGAGGTGTGGCCGTCGCTGGAGCGACGACCACCACCTCGACGGCGGGTCCGAGGGTCACCGCCGCCAGCTCCACGACGCGCGCGGCCTCGGCGAGCCGGGCGTCCATCGGCAGCACGACGCGCCAGCCGCCCCGCGCGCGCCGCACCGTCGGCGCCACGATCGCGCCGAACTCGCGGTGGATCGCGTCGGTGAGCTCGATCTGCCGGGCCACGGTCGCCGCGCGTCGGCGCTCCAGGAAGTCGAGCACCTTGAGCAGGGCGACGAGCCCCGCCACCGGCACCCCCACCACCACCAGCGCGCCGAGCAGCGCGATCATCGCGCCGCTCCGGACAGGGTCAGTATCGGTGCCCGGGCGCGCGCGCGCACGCGATCCACGAACCGCGTCAGCACGGGCCGCCACCACGGCCGGCGGCGCTCGCTGACCGCGATCAGGTCCGCCTCGAACGCGACGGCCTCGCGCGCGACCTCCTCCACCACGTCGCCGAACCGCACGGCTCGCTCGACGGCCACACCGTCGAGGAGGGGCTCCAGCCGGCGCAGCCGCTCGAGGTGCTCCGACTCGAGCCGCTCCTCGTGCACGTGGCCGTACGCGAGCACGCGCCGCTGCACATCGAGCGTCAGGCCGGCATCGTAGCCGTAGAGCGGGAGCGTGCTGGCGGACTCGCCGAGGTGCGTGCGCGGGAGCGGCTGGACGTTGAGCAGGCGCACCGTCGCGCCCGCGTCGCGCGCCAGCGCCGCGACCATCGGCACGATGACCTCGGCGCCCTCGCTC
>QHSB01000379.1 GCA_003220335.1 Candidatus Rokuibacteriota bacterium | reverse complement strand
CAGCTCGGCATTGCCATCGCGAAGCGGACGTACGCGTCGTATCGCACGCTGCTCGACTCCCCGCGCTGGCAGCGCCTCGAAAACGCCGGCGCACGCCCGCAACGGCTCCTGTGGGCGAGCACGGGGACCAAGGATTCCAACGCGTCCGACGTCCTCTATATCAAGGCGCTCGCCGCGCCGTTCACGGTGAACACCATGCCCGAGGGCACCTTGAACGCGCTGGCCGATCACGGCGACATCGGCGAGTCATTGCCCCCGGATGGCGGCGACGGCGAGGCCCTGCTGGCCCGTTTCGCCGGGGCCGGTATCGACATCGACGCCCTCGCGACGCAGCTCCAGGACGAAGGCGCGAAGGCGTTCGTGAGCTCGTGGAACGACCTCATGA
>QHSB01000380.1 GCA_003220335.1 Candidatus Rokuibacteriota bacterium | reverse complement strand
TTCTGGGCACGACCGTCATCGGGGGGATGCTGGCGGCGACGCTCATCGCCATCTTCATCATCCCGGTCACGTTCTACGTGAGTGAGCGCTTCGGACGAAAGCGCGAGAAGGCCGCGATGCCCGACGCGGCGCTGGCCCCGATCCGCGGAGGAACCGACGACGCTCCTGCCGCAGAGGGAAGGGGCCGATGATGCGGTCCGCCCGCGGGTGGACGGCCGTCGGCATCGTCACCGCCGCGCTCCTGGGCGGCTGCGCGATCGGACCGAACTACACGCGCCCCGCCGTGGCCGAGCCCCAGACGTTCCGCGGTCAGGCGATGGCGGAGGCCGCGTCGCTGGCCGACGCACCGTGGTGGGAGGTGTTCCAGGATCCGATCTTGAAAACGCTGATCCAGGAAGCCCTGCGCAACAACTACGACGTCCGGATCGCCGCGGCGCGGGTGCAAGAGGCGCGGGCGAATTTCCGGGTCTCCCGCTCGGATCTCTACCCTTCGCTCGATTACTCCGCCGGCGTGGCGAGGGCCAAGATCTCACCCGGCATCACGGGAGTCCCCGGCGGACCGGTGGCGAACGCGAGCAACTTCTACTACGGCGCGCTCACGGCATCGTGGGAGGTCGACATCTGGGGCCGCATCCGCCGCTCGAACGAGGCGGCGTGGGCGACCTTCCTGGCCACCGAGGACGCCCGGCGCGGCGTCTGGCTGACGCTGGTCAGCGACCTGGCGCAGGCCTACTTCGAGCTGCTGGAGCTCGACGTGCGGCTCGACATCGCCCGCAACAGCACCGGCGCCTACCAGCGGACGTTCAACGTCTTCCAGGATCGGTTCCAGTTCGGCACCGCGTCCAGGCTCGAGACCGCGAGGGCCGAGGGCGCTCTCGGTGAAGCGCAGGCGACGATCCCGCAGCTCGAGAGCGACATCGTCGCCAAGGAGAATCAGATCGGCATCCTGCTGGGCAAGACGCCGGCGCCGATTCCGCGGGGGACGCCGATGTACGCGCAGGCGGTGGTGCCGACGGTGCCGGCCGGGCTGCCGTCGACGCTCCTCGCGCGGCGGCCCGACCTCCGCCAGGCGGAGCAGCAGCTCGTGAGCGCCAACGCGCGCATCGGCGTCGCCAAGGCCGAGTTCTTCCCGAAGCTGAGCCTGACCGCGCTGTTCGGCACGGCGAGCCCCGAGGTGTCGGCGCTCACGGGCGGCGCCGCGACGATCTGGGCGGTCGCCGGGGCGCTCAGCGGGCCGCTCTTGAACGCCGGCCGCACCCTCGGGAACTACCGGGCCTCGGTCGCGCAGTGGGAGCAGGCGAAGCTCCAGTACGAGCAGGCGGTGCTCATCGCGCTGCGGGAAGTTTCGGATGCGCTCACCGCCCTGGGCAAGCTGAGCGAGGCCGAGACGGGGCAGGACCGGGCCGTGAAGGCGTTGGAGCAGGCCGTCGAGCACGCCACGGATCGATACCGCTTCGGCCTCGCGAGCTACTTCGAGGTGCTCGAGGCGCAGCAACAACTCTACCCGGCGCAGTACACGCTGGCGCAGATCCGCCGCGACCGGCTGCTCTCCCACGTCCGCCTCTACAGGGCGCTGGGGGGCGGGTGGAGCCTGACCGATGCTCAGTGGAAGGACGGGGCCCCCTGAACATCGCCCCGATGTCCGATTTTGTCCTGCAGCACAGCGTGACCGTGCTCTTCGCCTGGGCGTTCGCCGTGCAGGCTGGGCTGCCGGCCCCGGCCGTGCCCGTGTTGCTCGGAGCCGGCGCCCTGTCCGGCTCGGGGGAGATGAACTTGGCGCTGGCCATTGGCACAGCGATGGCCGCCGCGCTCGGCGCGGACGTTGTCTGGTATGCGCTGGGCCGATCTCAGGGAAGCCGAGTGCTCGGGACCCTGTCTCGATTCTCGCTCGATCCGGACTCGTTCATCCGGGATGCCAAGGAGCGGTTCTTCGCACATCGCGGGCGTTATCTCGTAGTGGCGAAGTTTCTGCCGGGTCTCAACCCCGTCGCCGCCGGACTCGCCGGCGCGGTCGCCATTCGCCCCGGGCGATTTCTGCTCTACAGCGCCGCCGGCGCCTTCCTGTGGGCAGGAACCTGGATCACTCTCGGCTACGTCGGCGCGGAAGTGATCGGTCTCATCGCAACCCGTGTCGCCCGCCTTGGGACGCCGATTGTCGTCGTCATCGCGGTTGTGCTCATCGCCTACCTCGTGCTCAAGTACGTCAGACGGCGGCGCTTCCTCCGTCACCTGCGGCAGGCTCGCATCACCCCCGTGGAGCTCAAGCGACGGCTGGACGCGGGCGATCACCTTGTGATCATCGACCTGAGAACGGCGCTGGACATGGAGGCGGCTCCGTACGGAATCCCGGGAGCCTGCCGGATCACGCCCGAAGCGCTGCAGCATCCCCACCAACTGATCCCACGAGACCGCGAAGTGGTCTTCTACTGCGCGGAGCCCAAGGAGGCCACGAGCGCCCGGCTGGCCCTCCGGCTGGCCTCCAACGGCTTCAAGAGTATTCATCCTCTGAGTGGGGGACTCGAGGGTTGGCGCGAGGCCGGATTCGTCGTCGTGCCCCTGGCGCATTGCTCGGTTACTCCTGCGTGAGGACCTGGTTGTTCGCAGCGTTGGCGCTGTGGGCATCAGCCGTGCTTCCGGCGTCCGCTCAGCCGGCGGCGGCTCCGCAGACTCAGCAGAAGGAGCCGGTGCAGGCGGCGGTCACGCCCATCCCGGTGCCGGAGATCGCGCAGCGCGCCGAGCAAGTGCCGCCGGCGCTGCGAAGCGTCGAGCAGATCGCGACAGGCTCGGACGTTCAGGAGATCGAGGCCGAGCTGCCCGCGGCCGCTGCGTGGATCCGAGGGCGCCTCGTGGGGACGACGCAGGCGCTGGCGTCGTCGCCCTCTGCGAATGCCCTGGCCACCCTGACCGATTCCTGGCGGGTCATGCGTTCCCGGCTCGCCACCTGGAATGACACGCTCACCAGGCGCGCGACACAGCTCGCGCAAGGAGCGGAGCAGCTCGAGGTGATGCGGGCAACGTGGTTGGCCTCACGCGCGAAGGCCCTGGAGTCCAGGGCTCCGGCGCCGGTGATCGAGCGCATCGACGCGACGCTGGCCGCCATCGTGACGGCGCAGAGAGGCGCCGCCGAACGGCTCACGCACGTCCTGGGAGTTCAGGACCGGGTGGTTCGCGAGATCGCCCGCTGCGACGACGTCCTGTCCAAGGTCGCGCAGGCCGGCGCCACGCTGGCCGGCCCACTGTTGTCGCGGGACAGCGTTCCCATCTGGAGCCCCGAGGCGCGCACGCCGATCTCGACCGACCTGGGCGGACGATTACACGAATCGGTCGGTGACGGCATCGAGCTGACCCGGGAGTTTCTCGCCGGTCACCTCGCGCGGGCGCCGCTCCAGCTCGGGCTGTTCGTGGTCGTCCTCGTGCTCGCGCGCCTGGCACGCACCGCCGCGCGACGCCGGGCGGAGCAGGAGCCAAGCGAGCAGGCCACCGCTCTGGTCTTCGAGCTCCCGGTTTCGTCCGCGCTCGTCCTGGCCCTGTTGGCCACCGGCTGGATCTACCCGGAGCCGCCGCGTGTCCTCCTGGACGTCATGGGGCTCCTCATCCTGCTGCCTGCTGTGCTGATCGTGCGCAGGCTGGCGTCGCCCGCGGTCGCCCCCGCGGTCTATGCGCTCGCCGCGTTCTTTCTCGTCGATCGCGTCCGCGATGTTTGCGCGGTCGTCCCGGTGCTGGAGCAGTGGGTGTTCCTGTTCGAGATGGTGTCCGGGATCGTGTTCCTCGCGCTCGCGCTGCGCTCCGAGCAGCTCTTGACCGACGCCGGGGATCAGGCCGCGTTCGGATGGCGGCGTCTGATCGCGTGGATCCTGTGGGCACAGCTCTCGATCCTCGTGGCCGCCGTGTTCACGGGCGCGCTGGGCGACATGCGCCTGGCACGGCTGCTCGGAGGCGCGGTGCTCACCAGCAGTTATGTCGCGCTGGTGTTGTACGCGGGTGTACGGGTCGGCGAGGGACTCGTGGCCTACGTGCTTCGCGCGGGTCCCCTGCGGCAGCTGCTCATGGTGCAGCGGCATCGCGCACTGCTGCAGCGCCGGATCGACCTCGCGCTCCGTTGGCTCTCCATCGTGACCTGGGTCTACCTCACCCTGGATGGGCTCGGCGTGATGGACTCGATCTGGTCCGCGGGCACGATGGCCCTGGGCGCACGGTACAGCCGCGGATCGGTCAGCCTGTCGCTGGCCGACGTGGTGGCATTCGGGCTGACGGTCTGGGCGGCCTTCCTGCTGTCGTCGTTCGTTCGCTTCGTCCTCGGCGAGGACGTCTACCCGCGCGTCGGGCTCCCCCGTGGGGTGCCGTACGCCGTCTCGACGCTCACTCACTACGCCATCGTCCTCGCGGGGTTCGTCTTCGCGGTCGCGGCGCTGGGCGTCGATCTCAACCGCATCACGATCCTGGCGGGCGCGTTCGGCGTGGGTATCGGCATCGGCCTGCAGAACGTGGTGGCGAACTTCGTGTCCGGACTGATTCTCCTGCTGGAGCGCCGGATCCACGTCGGAGACTCCGTTCAAATCGGCGATCTGCAGGGTCAGGTCAGGGAGATTGGAAGCCGTGCGAGCACGATCCGGACGTGGGATGGCGCCGAGGTCATCGTGCCCAACGCCCGCTTGACCTCCGAGCCGGTCACGAACTGGACGCTCTCGGACCGCTTGCGGCGTGTGGATCTCAACGTCGCGGTCGTCTACGCGGCCGACCCGGAGCGCGTGCTGGATATTCTGCGCACCGTCGCCAGGGCTCACCCCAAGGCGCTGGCCGACCCGGCACCGCTCGCGTTGTGCACGGGGTTCGCCGACAGCGCGTTGAACTTCGAGCTGCGCGTGTGGACGGCGCGCTTCGAAGAGGGCGACTCGGTCTTGAGCCAGCTGGCGGTGGACGTGCATGCCGCCCTCATCGCGGCGAGGATCGAGATTGCGTTCCAGCGACGTGAGATCCACATCCGGAATGGGGCGCGTGAGCAACCGGCTTGTCTGGCACTCGAAACGGATGGAGGGAGCTCGTCATGAGCGGCACAGAAGATATCGGAATCGAGGCGCTCACCGAGCTCGCGCTGAACCTGCGCTGGTCGTGGAACCGCAGCACGGACGAGCTGTGGGCCCAGCTCGACCCCGAGCTCTGGTCCTTGACCCATAACCCGTGGGCCGTGCTGCAGACGGCGTCACCTGGCAGGGTTCAAGCGCTCCTGGCACGACCGGATTACCGGCAGCGGGTGAAGGACCTGATCGATCGGCGACATCTCTATATGAGCTCAGCGGCCTGGTTTCAGCAGGCCCACGGACAGTCGCCGCTCACGCGGGTGGCCTACTTCAGCATGGAATTCGCGCTCAGCGAGGCGCTGCCGATTTACTCGGGTGGCCTCGGCAACGTCGCAGCCGATCAGCTCAAGGCGGCCAGCGATCTCGGGGTGCCGGTGATCGGCGTCGGGGTGTTGTATCAGCAGGGCTACTTCCGCCAGGTGATCGCCGCCGACGGCAGCCAGGAAGCGCTGTACCCCTACAACGACCCGGACCAGCTGCCCATCACGCCGGTGCGAAATCAGAGCGGTGATCTGCTGCGGCTGCCGATCGTGCTGCCGGGCCAGAAGGTCTGGCTCCGCGCCTGGCAGGTGCAGGTCGGCCGCGTCGTGCTCTATCTCCTCGACAGCAACGACCCTGCGAATCCGCCCGCGTTCCGCGGCATCACCAGCGAGCTGTACGGCGGCGGCGCGGAGCTGCGGCTGCAGCAAGAGCTCCTGCTGGGGATCGGGGGCTGGCGATTGCTGCGAACGCTCCGGCTCGAGCCCGAGGTCTGTCACCTCAACGAGGGGCACGCGGCGTTCGCGATACTGGAGCGCGCGCGGAGCTTCATGGAGGACACACGGCGTTCGTTCGACGTGGCGCTGGCGGTCACCCGCGTCGGCAATGTTTTCACCACGCACACCCCGGTCGCGGCGGGCTTCGACCGCTTCTCGCCGGCCCTCCTCGAGCGCTTGCTTCGGCCGTACGCCGAGCAACAGCTGGGCGTCTCGCTGCACGATCTCCTTGCGCTCGGCCGGGAGAATCCGGACGACCCGAATGAGCCGTTCAACATGGCGTATCTTGCCATCAGGGGCAGCGGGGCGGTGAACGGCGTGAGCCGCCTGCACGGCCAGGTGAGCCGTCGTATTTTCCAGTCGCTCTTTCCTCGTTGGCCGGAAGTCGAGGTGCCGGTGGCTCATGTCACCAACGGCGTCCACACGCCGTCGTGGGAATCCGCGGCGGCCGACGCGCTGTGGACGAAGACGTGCGGAACCGAGCGCTGGAGTCAAACGCTGACGACGATCGAGCGCGACATCGCGAACGCGTCCGACGGCGAGCTGTGGGCGCTGCGCACCGCCGCGCGTAGGGTCCTCGTCGACTACGCCCGTGAGCGCGTCGCGCAGCAAGGTGCCTTCATGGGCTTGCCCTCGGACGAGGTATCGGCGATCGGGGTCGGGCTGGACCCCGCCGTGCTCACCCTCGGATTCGCGCGGCGGTTCGCCGCCTACAAGCGCCCCAACCTGCTGCTCCACGACCCGGCGCGGCTGCTCCGGATCCTGACGAACGCGGCGCAGCCGGTGCAGCTCGTCATCGCCGGGAAGGCGCATCCGGCCGATCGCGGCGGGCAGGAGCTGATCCGGATGTGGATCCAATTCATTCGTCGGCCGGAGGTCCGCAACCGGGTGATCTTCATCGCGGACTACGACTTGCTCCTGGCCGAGCACCTGGTGCGGGGCGTCGACGTGTGGGTGAACACGCCGCGGAGACCCTGGGAAGCCAGCGGAACGAGCGGAATGAAAGTGCTCGTCAACGGCGGCCTGAATCTCTCGGAGCTCGACGGCTGGTGGGCCGAGGCGTACGAGCCGGAAGTCGGCTGGGCGCTGGGCGACGGCCAGGAGCACGGCGACGATGCCGACTGGGACGCCGCCGAAGCCGACGCCCTGTACACGCTGCTCGAGCGTGAAATCGTGCCCGGCTTTTACACGCGCGACGCGCGCGGGGTTCCGCAAGCCTGGATCGCGAAGATGCGCGCCAGCATGGCTCGTCTCACTCCTCGGTTCTCGACGAATCGCGTGGTGCGCGAGTACACCGACACGTATTACGTTCCGGCGGCGGCGCGCTATCGGGCACGTGGCGCCGACAAGGCGGCGCTCGGGACGCAGCTCGTCGGCTGGACGCGCGATATCACCCAGTACTGGCCCGACGCGCGCTTCGGCGCACTCCGGGTGGCGACGCAGGAAGGCCGACACCACTTCGGCGTCGACGTCGACCTCGGTCGGCTCGATTCCGAGGCCGTCCGGGCCGAGCTCTACGCCGAAGCGGCCAATGGCCGGGAGCCGGAGCGCCACGCGATGGCCCGTGGCCGGAGGCTCGACGGCCCGGACCATGGCTACGAGTACAACGTGAGCATTCCTGCCGTGCGAGCGGCCGGTGACTATACGCCGCGGCTCGTGCCCTACCATTCCGCCGCCCGGCTGCCCCTCGAGGCCCACGAGATCCTGTGGCGACGGTGAGGGAGACAACCCGTGCGCAACGGCAGGGCCCCGAGCGGCGTCGTCCTATAGACGGAACGAAGACGCGGCGGGTCAGCGGATGCTGAAAAGAAAGGATCGAGACATGGCGATTTCGCCGCTGGCGGGCAAGCCGGCGCCCAAGGAGATGCTCGTGGATCTGGCTCGCCTCGAACAGGCGTACTACGCGCACACGCCGGACGTGGAAAATCCCGACGAGCGTGTCAGCTTCGGCACCAGCGGGCATCGGGGCTCTTCGCTGCGCGGCTCGTTCACCGAGGCGCACATCCTGGCGATCACGCAGGCCATCTGCGACTACCGGCGGAGCCAGGGCATCGACGGTCCGCTCTTCATGGGCAAGGACACGCACGCGCTCTCCCGCCCGGCCGAGCGCACGGCCCTCGAGGTCCTGGCCGCCAACGACGTGACCACCATCATCCAGCCCAACGATGGCGTGACACCCACACCGGTCATCTCGCGCGCCATCCTCGTCGAAAATCGTGGCCGCAGAACGCATCTCGCGGACGGCATCGTCGTCACGCCATCGCACAACCCACCGGAGGACGGCGGCTTCAAGTACAACCCGCCGAACGGTGGACCGGCGGACACGCACGTGACGGAATGGGTGCAGGACCGGGCCAACGAGCTGCTGCGGCATGGCAACGCCGGCGTGAAGCGCAAGCCGTTCGCGGCCGCCATCAAAGCGGCGACCACGCATGAGCAAGACTTCGTCCTGCCCTACGTCCACGATTTGAGAAACGTGATCGACATGGACGCCATTCGCGGTGCCGGCCTGACGCTCGCCGTGGACCCGCTCGGCGGCGCGACCAGAGACTACTGGGAGCCCATCAATTCGTTCTATGGACTCGACATCACCGTCGTCAATCCGATCGTCGACCCGCGCTTCGCCTTCATGACCGTCGACCATGACGGCCGGATCCGCATGGACCCGTCGAGCCCGTATGCCATGGCCCGGCTCGTCGGCCTCAAGGATCGGTTTCGAGTCGTGTTCGCCACCGATCCCGACGCCGACCGGCACGGGATCGTCACGCCGTCGACGGGGTTGATGAACCCCAACCAGTACCTCGCCGTCGCCATCAACTACCTGCTCACGAACCGTCCCACGTGGCCGGCAGGCGCGGCCGTCGGCAAGACGATCGTGAGCAGCAGTCTGATCGACCGGGTCGTGGACAAGTGCGGCTACCCGCTGCGTGAGGTGCCCGTGGGGTTCAAGTGGTTCGTGCCGGGC
>QHSB01000378.1 GCA_003220335.1 Candidatus Rokuibacteriota bacterium | reverse complement strand
CGATGTTCCGGGGAGACAGGATCAACGTCACCGAGGGACGGGCGGTGTTGCACGTGGCCCTGCGCGCACCGAGAGGGGCCTCGATCGTTCTCGACGGGGAGAACGTGGTGGACCAGGTCCACGCGGTGCTCGACCGGATGACCGAATTCGCGAATCGCGTCCGCAGCGGCGCGTGGACGGGGCACACCGGAAAGCGCATCCGCAACGTCATCAACATCGGCATCGGCGGCTCCGACCTCGGCCCGGTGATGGCCTACGAGGCGCTGAAGCACTACAGCGATCGCGCCTTGACCTTCGGCTTCGTGTCCAACGTCGACGGCACCGATTTCGCCGAAGCGGTCCTCGACCTCGACCCGGCGGAGACGCTCGTCATCGTCGCCTCGAAGAC
>QHSB01000656.1 GCA_003220335.1 Candidatus Rokuibacteriota bacterium | reverse complement strand
CCGTCGTGACCACGGGCGATGCCGACTCCACGCGCGCGAGCCAGCGCGCGAGCGATTCGCCCGGCGTGCGGGGAAAGGCCAGCTGCGCGAGCCGGCGCTCGACGAGATAGAACGCCGAGTCGGCGCCGGGACGCGGCGGTGAGGCCTCGCCGATCGGCGCGACCGCGGCGCCGCCGGTGGCCACGCGCCGACGCCGGTACAGCCGCCACGCCAGCAGCGCGATGAGCGGCACCAGCAGCCAGCCGATGGACCCCGTCAGCCGGTCGTCGCGCTCGCTCCAGCGCCAGCGCGAGAAGAGATAGGCCGCCCACGACCAGAGGTCGCCGAGCGGCGTCCAGAACGACGCCGTCTCCCGCTCCGCGGGGATCCACTCGCCGGGTGTCGTGTCGATCTCGCGCCAGGCGCCCCCCACCCACGCCAGCGTCCACGCGTGCGCGTCGTTGCCGCGCACGATGAAGCGGCGCTCCAGCGGGCTCCACTCGTGCACGGCGTAGCCGATCGCGTAGCGCGCGGGAATGCCCGCCGCGCGCAGCAGCATCACCGTCCCCGTCGCGAAGTACTCGCAGTGGCCCGCGCGCGTGCGAAAGAAGAAATCCGCGAGGGGCGAGACCCCGCGCGGCCGAGGCCCGAGAAAGCGCGCGTAGCGAAAGCGGCTGCTGAACCACGCGCGAACGGTGACCAGGGCCTGCTCGGGGCTCTGACCGGCGAGCCCGAGCTGGGCGGCCGCGCGGTCCACCGCGGCCTGCTCGCTGCGCGGGATGACGAGGTCGAGCGACCGCGGCGGCGCGTCGGCGGTGCCGTCGCCGAACCGTGCCCCATAGCGCACGAGGCCCAGGCCCTCGTCGACGCGGACGGCGCCGAGCGAGTTCCTCGCCAGCTCGACGACCAGCAGCTCGTCCAGCTGGCGGGAGCCGCTGGGCGCCGGCAGGACGCCCTTGCCGCGCCGCAGGTACGCAGACACCATCACCCGTCCGCGCTCGACGACGCCGGGCCCCAGCTTCCAGGTGGCGCCGTCGGACTCCGGCTGCACCGGGACGAACGGCGCATCCACCGCGTACCAGGCCGGGGCGTTGTACACGTTGTACGTCGCCTGCCGAAGGAGCGCCGGCGGCCGCGCCCCATCCGGCGACTCCACGCGCAGCAGGATGCGCGAGCTGAGCTTGACCTCGCCGATCTCGCCGAGGGCCGTCGAGCTCTTGAACGGATCGGTGTCGCGGCGGATGAGGTCGAGCAGCCAGGATTGCGCCGCCCGCTCCAGCGCGCGCTGGGCCTCGGCGATGCCGACGTGGCCCGCCCAGCCCAGCCCGATCGCCACCGCCAGCGTCGCGGCCCAGACGGCGGCGGGGTAGCGGCGCGGCCGCGCGCTCCAGAGCGCCCAGCTCGCGAGCACGACGGCACCGGCGAAGAAGGCCCCCGTGCGGACGTTGGCGGCGCTGGCCGACAGTACCGCCAGCGCGACGTACGGGTACGTCAGGTCGATCGGCCAGCCGGGCTCGTCGGGGCGCTCGTTGGCGCGGCGCCGCAGGCTCCAGAAGAAGATCGACAGGTCCACGGCGCCGGCAGTGCTGTACAGCTGGCAGATCACGAGCGGAAACAGCGTGAGCGGAAGCCACGCCAGGATCGCCAGCACGGCGCGCGCGGCATCGGTGCCGACGAACTGATAGATCGCGATGAGCACCAGCAACACCGCGCTGAGATCGGAGACGCGGTTGAAATCGGCGCGCGAGAGATCCCACCGAGAGCGGACGAGGTGGCGGCCCTCGACCAGCGTGGCCATGACGACCCCCACGGTGAGGAAGCCCGTCTGCCAGCCCCAGAAGACAAGCGCCGCGCCGAGCAGCCCGGGAGGCATCACAGCCGGGCCAGTCCTTCGGCGATCCGGCCGGGGGCGAGCCGCCGGACCCCGGCCGCCTCCAGCTCGGCGTCCAACGCGGCGTCCTCGCCGACGACCAGCACGAGGCTCGGCACGCCCAGCGCGCGCAGGTGATCCACGAGCGCGCGCCGCACGTCGTCCCAGCCGACGAAGACGCACACGAGGCCGCTCAGCAGGCTGTGGCGCTCGACCACGAGGCGGTGAAGGGCGCCGAAGTCGCGATCGCGGCACGGCCGCACCTCGGCCAGCACCTCCAGCATCCCGTCCACGTGGCCGACGCCGCGGCCGGCCGTGAAGACGTACGTCTTGGTGCCGACGAACATGAGGTCGAGCAGCGAGTCCTGCGTCTGCACGCTCGCCGCGAACGATGACGCCACCGACACCGCCTCTTCGAACACCGGCGTCGAGGCGTCGACGAACGTGTCGAGCACGAGGCCGTGGCGCACGAAGAACTCGTCCTGGTGCTCGCGCACGATGGGCTTGCCCGCGCGCGCCCACGAGCGCCAGTGGATGCGCTTGAGCGGATCGCCGGGACGGTAGTCGCGCAGCGAGAGGAACTCCTCGGAGTCGCCAACCGACGACGCCAGCGTGATGCCGCCGGGTTGGTAGCGGCGCGTCCCCGGCAGCGACAGCGGCGGCAGGGGATAGCGGCGCGGAAGGATCACGAGCGCATCCGGCAGCTCGTGTGGGTGCAGCGCGCGCACGAGGCCGAGCGGATCGGGACGTGCGAGGCTGAGGCCCCGAAAGCGCGCGCGGCCGCGTCGGCGCGGCGTGGCCGTCACGCGCACCTGCACCGTGGCGCGCCCGGGGATGGTCGGCACCGCGTGCTCGGCGACGTCGAGCCGGCGATTCTGCTCGAGAAGCCACGCCCAGCGGTGATACGCGACCTTCCGGTCGAACCA
>QHSB01000377.1:7445-17055 GCA_003220335.1 Candidatus Rokuibacteriota bacterium | reverse complement strand
CCTCGAGCCGGATGCGCGGGTCGATCCAGACGAGCACGATGTCGGAGATGAGCGTGCCGATCACCGTCATCACGCCGAGCAGGAGCACGATGGTGCCGGCGAGAAACATATCCTGTGCGATGAGAGCCTTCAGCAGCAGTGGCCCGACGGTCGGTAAGCCGAGGACGAGAGAGACGATGATGCTGCCCGATACGATATAGGGCAGCGTGTAGCCGATCGTGCTCGCGAACGGGTTGAGGGCCACCCGCACGGGATATCTGAGAATCACGCGGATCTCGGACAGGCCCTTGGAGCGCGCCGTCACCACGTACGGCTTGCGCAGCTCGTCCAGCAGATTCGCGCGCATGATCCGGATCTGCTGCGCCGTCCCCGCCAGGCCCAGGATGAGGGCGGGGATCGGCAGGTGCTTGGCCAGATCCCAGGCGCGCGCGGCGCTCCACGGCGCGTCCTGGAACTCCGGCGAGAACAGCCCGCCGATGTGGGCATTGAACAGGATGAAGCCGAGATAGAGCAGCACCAGCGCGAGGAGGAAATTGGGGACGGCGAGGCCGATGAAGCCCACGAACGTCGCCACGTAGTCGCCGACGGAGTACTGGCGGACGGCGGAATAGATCCCGATCGGCAGCGCCAGCGCCCAGGTGAGGATCAGCGCGGACACGGACACCACCACCGTCAGCCACAGACGCTCGCCGATGACTTCGGTGACGGGTCGACGCCACTCCATCGACATGCCGAAGTTGCCCACGGCGATCAGCTTCACCCACTTGTAGTACTGGACGTAGATGGGCAGGCCGAGGCCGTACTGGATCCTCAGATTCTGCGCTTCTTCGTCGGTGACGACGCTGCCCATCGAGGCCATCTGGGCGATGTAGGAGGTGACGTAGTCACCGGGCGGGAGCTGGATGATGGCGAAGGAGAGGACGGAAATCGCCCAGACCGTGAACACCGCGAGGAGGGCGCGACGTCCGATGTAAGCCAGCAACGCCGCGTCCCTCTCCGGCCTACTTCCAGTAGAACGTCACCGGCCGCGAGATCGTCGGCGTCTTGCCGTCCGGGCTGTTGTACTGGCGCGACGGGATGTTGCCCATGTTGGTCTTGACCACGCGCACACCCATGGACGCCGGGCCCATGCCGATCACGCCGATGATGTAGACCTCCTCGGCGGTGATCTTCCAGACATCCTTGCCGAGCTGGATCCGCTCCTTCTCGGGCACGCCGTACGCGCGCTTGAACTTCGCCATCAGCTCCTTCATGCGCGCGGGCGGCTCCTTGCCCTGCGTGCCCGCGGACTGGAACCATTTGGCATAGAGCGGCCCCGAGGACGCGACGACGGCGATGGTGTCGAAGGGAAACACGTGCGTCGGAAACGTGAAGAGATGCTCGCTCCCGTCGTTGTTCCAGGCGCCGAGCTGCTGCTCGTTGGCGGCGGTGCGCTGCAGGGCGAGGCTCCGCTCCACTTCCTGCACGACGAGATCGATCCCGATCTTCTTCCACTGCTCGCGGATCATCTCGGCGATCTGCGTGAACTGTAAGAATTGGCCGCCGAGCGTCATGATCTCGAGGCGCAACCGTCCCTTGCCGTCGGTGCGCAGCCGGAAGCCCTCGGCGTCCTTCTTGGCCAACCCGACCTTGTCGAGCATCTCGTTGGCCTTCTTGAGGTCCAGCGTCGCCCAGAGCTTGCGGTACTCGGGACCGGGGTTGTACTTGTTGTTGTCCGCGGGTACCACGGAGCTCGGCGTGCCCGTCCCCAGCCAGAACGTCTCGTTGAGCTGGTCGCGGTCGATCCCGAGGGCCAGCGCGCGCCGGAAGTCCGTCGTGTTCATCCACTTCGCGATCTCGGGGTCGGCTTCGTAGCTCAGGTTGAACTTGATGATCATGTCGCCGCCGTAGTCGCCCGGATCGAGGTAGAGCTTGTAGCCGCCCTTGGCCTGGTTCTCGATGAACACCGGCACCTTGGCGAGGTCGAGGTGTCGGGCCTGGAAATCGTACTCGCCGGCGATCGCGCGTAGATTGATGACCTCGAGATTCTCGGCGAGCGTCAGCACCACGCGGTCGATGTAGGGAAGCTGGTTGCCCGCCGGGTCCACGAAGACGCTGTAGGGATTCCGCTCCAGCGTCCACGTGGGTGTGTTGATGGGCGTCACGGTCTTCCACGGCGTGATGACCGGCAGCTCCGGATTGATCGACCAGTCGCTCCTGTTGAAGAACAACCGAACCCAGCTGTCGAACTTCGCGTCCTTGGCCTTCTTCTCGACTTCCGCCTGGCCGGCGTACTTCGGGTGGAACTGCTTCAGGTAGTGGGCCGGCGCGTAGCCGCCGAGCCCGAACGCGCCGCGCCACGCCTGGCCCGCGAGATCCGTTGACCCGGCCAGCACGTCGGGAAGCATGTAGTACGGCTCGGGGAACTTGAATTTCACGGTGTACGTGTCGACCTTCTCGAGGACGCCTTGCTTGCCGTTGATCGCCATGGCCGCGGAGGGCGTCGGCACCAGATCCTTGTTCCGATAGATGTCCTCGAACCAGAACACGAAATCGTCCGCCGTGAACGGCTTGCCGTCGCTCCACTTCATGCCGCGGCGCAGGTGCAGGACGAGCGTTCGCCCACCGTCCTGCATCTCGTAGCCCTTGGCGATGTTCGGCGTGACCTTGTCGCCCGTGTAGTCCCAGAACAGCAGGTGGTCTGGACCCGAGCAGCAGCGATAGCCGTTCCAGAAGTCGGCCGGCCCCGTGAAGCCGCCGCGCCACGTGCCGCCGTACTTGCCGATCTCGTGCAGCGGCTTGATGACCAGCGGGTCCTGCCCGATGCGCTCGGCCACCGGCGGCAGCTTGCCCGCCTTGACCTGCTCCGCCAGCTGGGGCGCTTCCTTGAACGTCCTGGGGAATTTCGCGGGGTCGGCCACGACCTCGGGGCCTTCCAGCTTGCCGATGAGGGTGCTCTTGCTCTGCGCCAGCGCCCCCGCGGCGGCGACGATGCCGACGGCGGCCACCGCCAGAGCGATCGTGAGTCGGGATCGGAGCATGCGCATGACGCGTTCCCCCTTCACTCGGGATCGACGTGGGGCGCGATCTTACCGCATGAGGCCTGTCTCGCCCAGCCCATTGACCACCTCTGCGAAAGCACGTACCTTCCGCTGCACTTCACATGATGAATACCGAGACATCATGGGCGCTCAGCCGTCGTCAGCTGCTGCAGCTCGCCGGCGCGGGTGTCGCGGCGCACGTGCTGGCCCCGCCCGGCGTCGCCGCGGCGGAGACGCCGCGCCGGGGCGGCGTCTTCCGGATCCGCGGCGAGGAGCCGACGAGCGGATTCGATCCGCACCTCGTCGTGAATCATCATCGGATCGCCACGAACCTTTCGTTCACTCACAGCCGCCTCGTCAAGGTCAAGGCGGGCCCGGGGGTGACGCCGGGCACGCTGCCGGTGGAGCCGGATCTCGCCGAATCGTTCTCGCAGCCCAACGAGCGCACGTACGTCTTCCGGCTGCGCAAGGGCGTGCGCTGGCATCCCAAGCCGCCGGTGAACGGCCGCGAGCTCACCGCCGACGACGTGAAGTACACCTATGACCGCTTCCTGCAGCTCAAGGGCAATCCGAACCGCTCGACGCTGAGTCCCGTCGAGCGGATCGACGTCCTCGACCGCTCGACGGTCAAGTTCACGCTCACGGAGCCATTCGGGTGGTTTCTCGACTATCTTGCGAACACCGTCACCTGGATCGTGCCGCGCGAGGCCGTCGAGCACTTCGGTGATCTCCGGCGCGCGGAGGCGTGCATCGGGACCGGCCCGTGGATGCTCGAGCGCTATGAGCCCAACACCCGGCTCACCTTCGTGCGGAACAAGGAGTACTTCGTGCCCGGGCTGCCGTACGCGGACGGTGTCGAGGTCACCGTCGACGAGGACCCGTCGTCCCGGCTGGCGAGCTGGCTGGCCGGACGCTACGACTTCGCGCCGGAGTACGGGCAGTGCGTGCGCCGCGTGGATCTGCCCGTCGCGCGCCAGCGCAAGCCGGGCCTTCGCACCCAGGACTTCGTCGTGCTCTTCGGCGCCATTACGGCGATGAAGCTCGACCGGGAGCCGTTTCGTGACGTGCGTGTCCGCCGCGCGCTCGCGATGGCGCTGGATTGGAAGCAGATTCTGGAGACCAACGCCTGGTCGGCCGGCCACGGGGTGCCGAACCCGGCCATCCCCGCCGCACTCCGCGAGTGGGCGATTCCCATCGATCAGCTCACGCCGCTCGGACGGCGCATGTACGGGCGTGACGTCGCGGAGGCCAGGCGGCTCCTGGCCGAGGCCGGCTTCTCCGCAGGCTTCAAGACGCCGGTCGAAGCGACGATGGGATGGAGCCCGGACTATGTCGACGAGCTGCAGGTCACGATGCAGAGCTGGAAGGAGGCCGGCGTCGACGCCGAGCTGAAGAACAAGGAGTTCGGCGCCTTCGTGGCCACGACGATCTTCGGCAAGTTCGACAAGCTCATGCATAGCCTTCGCGGCGGTAGCCCGATCGCCGATGTCTCGCTGCAGGTGGCCCACATCCCCGGCGAGCCCCTGAACGCCTCGGGCGTCGACGACCCCAAGCTGACGGAGATGATCCGCCTGCAGCGGCGCACGCTCGACGTCGCCAAGCGTCGCGAGATCGTGTACGACATCCAGCGCTATCTCGCCGAGCAGATCTACTACGCGTACGGGCCCTCGGTGAGCGCGGTGGCCGCGTGGGACCCGCGCGTGAAGAACTTCGCGCCCAACATCGGACACGATTACGGCGGCCGGCTCATGGGAGCGTGGCTGAGCGGCTGAGCTCCTGCCCGGTCACGCTGTCGACACCGGGCGTGCTAGACTCCGCGCATTCCGGTGCCCGAGAGGGAGGGTCTTGCCGATGAGCCGTCACCTCAGCGTGTCCGTGGCCATGGCCGCTTTCGTCCTGGTGGGCGGTGCGCTGGCGGGCTTCGCCGCCGATCCGCCGATCCCGATCGGCGTGTCGGTGGCCCAGACCGGTCCCGTCGCGCTCGCCGGTCAGGAGCAGGTGCTCGGCGCGCAGATCGCCGAGGAGTTTTTCAACAAGCACGGCGGCGTGAACGGCCGTCCGATCAAGCTGGTGTTCCAGGACGGCGGCAGTGACGAGCCGACGTCCATCAACGCCTTCCAGAACCTGATCAACGTGGCCAAGGTCGTCGGGATCATGGGCCCGAGCCTGTCGCAGCAGGCGTTCGCCGCCGATCCGTTCGCCGTCCGTGCGAAGGTCCCCGTCATCGGTCCCTCGAACACCGCCAAGGGCATCCCGCAGATCGGGGAGTTCGTCTCGCGCGTGTCGGCGCCCGTCGCCATCGTGGCCCCCAACGCCGTCAAGGCCGCGATGGAGATCGACAAGAACCTCAAGAAGGTCGCGGTGCTGTACGCGCAGAACGACGCGTTCAACAAGTCGGAGACGGAGACGTTCCAGCAGGCGGTGAAGGATCTCAAGCTCGACCTGGCGACCGTGCAGACCTTCCAGACGACCGACACCGACTTCACCGCCCAGGTGACGAACGTGCTGAACGTCAAGCCGGACCTCGTGATCATTTCCGGCCTGCAGGTGGACGGGGCCAATCTCGTGAAGCAGCTGCGCGACCTGGGCTACAAGGGGCTGATCGTCGGCGGTAACGGCGTGAACACCGCGGCCATCTTTCCCATCTGCAAGGCCAAGTGCGACGGGATCCTGATCGCGCAGGCCTACAGCCCGGCCTACAAGAGCCGGGTCAACGACGAGTTCAAGGCCGTCTACAAGGACAAGCAGAAGAAGGACCCGCCGCAGTTCAGCGCCCAGGCCTTCACCGGCATCCAGGTGTTCGTGGAGGCGCTGCGCGCGCTCGACAAGAAGTCACCGATCGCGAAGATGGACCTGGCCACCCTGCGCGTCGAGCTGAACCGGCAGCTCATCTCCGGCACCTACGACACGCCGCTGGGCGAGATCTCGTTCTCGACGGGGCCGGGCATGGGCGGCGAGATCGTGCAGAAGCAGGCGTACGTGGCGCAGATCAAGATGGACCCCGACGGCGCCAAGGGCACGTTCGTCTTCGTGAAGTAGCCCGCGGCTGCGCGGCCCGTGAACCGGACGCTGCTGCTGCAGCAGGTGTTGAACGGGCTGGCCATCGGCAGCGTGTACGCCATCTTCGCGCTGGGCTACACGCTGATCTTCTCCGTGCTCCGCATCATCAACTTCACCCACGGCGCCATCTTCACCCTCGGGGCGTACGCGACCTACGCGCTGACGGGGTCGCAGTTCGGCATCAACGGGCTGCTGGCCGGGGCCACGCTGCCCTTCCGGCTGCCCTTCGTGCTGGCCCTGCTCGGCGGATCGGTCGTGGCGGCGATCTGCGGCGTGATCGTCGAGCGCCTGGCCTTCCGGCCGCTGCGCGCGCGGGGCGCCGATCCGCTGCTCACCCTCGTCTCCAGCCTCGGCGTGGCGGTGGCCCTGGTGAACGTCACGCAGTATCTCTTCGGCGCCGAGCCGTATTCCTATCCCGATCCGCTCGAGGCGCTGCCGGCCGCGGTGAACTTCGGCACCGCGAGCGCGCCGATCCTCGTGCGCACGGTCCAGGTGGTCATCTTCGGCGTCTCGATGGTGGTGCTGGTGCTGCTGACCTACCTCATGAACGCCACGCGCACGGGCAAGGCGCTGCGCGCCGTGGCCGAGGACACCACGACCTCCAGCCTGCTCGGGATCGACACCGACCGGCTCGTGTTGCTGACGTTCGTCATCAGCGGCTTCCTCGGCGGCGTGACGGGCACGCTCATCGGTCTCAGCGTCGGCATCGCCGGCCCGTACTTCGGCATCGCCTTCGGGCTCAAGGGCCTGGCCGTGATCGTGCTCGGCGGGCTCGGCGACATCCCGGGCGCCGTGGTCGGCGGCCTGCTGATCGGGCTCGCCGAGGCCTTCGTGCCGGCGCAGTACATCGCCTACCGCGAGGCGGTGCCGTTCGCGCTTCTCTTCATCGTCTTGCTCGTGAGACCTCAGGGGTTGCTGGGCCGCGCGCAGGTGCAGAAGGTCTAGGACTCGGTGGCCACGTTCCTCGCGACCTACGATTTCCTGCTCGTCTCGATGGTCCTCGCCGCCGTTCTCGCGCTCACGCTCTACCTGCCGCTGATGGCCGGGCAGCTCTCGGTGGCGAGCCCGGGGTTCTACGCCCTCGGCGGGTACATCGCCGCCATCCTGTCGACCAAGGTCTTTCATCCCGGCCCCGGCCTCTATCCCGTCTCGCTGGTGGTGCTCGAGATGGCGGTGGCGGCGGTGGTCTCGGGCGTCCTCGGCCTCGTCGTCGGCGTCCCGGCGCTGCGGCTGCGCGGCATCTTCCTGGCGCTGGCCACCATCGCGTTCGTGCAGATCCTGGGGGTGGTGGCCCTGAACCTCGAGGTCACCGGCGGCGCCATCGGGATCTTCGGCATCCCGCAGCCGTTCTCGAGCCAGCTGCAGTACATGTGGTTGGCCATCCCGCTGCTCCTGCTCTCGATGCTGTTCGTCGCCCGGCTGGAGCGGACCCGGACGGGGCGCGCGCTGATCGCGCTGCGCGAGGACGAGCTGGCCGCCGCCGCCATGGGCGTGAACCCGACGTACCACAAGGTCCTCGCGTTCACGACGAGCGCCGTGCTGGCCGGCGCGGTCGGCGCCGTGAGCGCGCACTTCATCAACACGTGGAACTCGCGGCAGGGGACGTTCGACACGAGCGTGAACCTCATGGCCTTCGTGCTCGTCGGCGGCTCGCGCACGTTCGTCGGTCCCGTCGTGGGCGGGCTCGTCCTCACCGCGCTGCCGGAAGCGTTGCGCGGCGTCGCCGACGTCGGCGGGCTTCCGCCCTGGCTCGCCCAGTTCCTCCGCGACGGCCGGCTCATCATCTTCGGCGTCCTCATCGCGATCGGCACGGTGTTCTTCCCGCACGGGCTCATCACCCCCGGCCTCCTGCGCCGCCTCGGCGGCCGGCGCCGGGCCCGCGCCGCATGAGCGTCGCGCCCGCGGCGGCGCGCGACGACCCGGCCCTGCTCGTGGTGGACGGCGCGACGTGCCGCTTCGGCGGCGTCCTCGCCGTCAACGCGGTCTCGTTCTCGGTGGCGCGCGGCGAGCTGTTCGGGCTCATCGGGCCCAACGGAGCCGGCAAGACCACGCTGTTCAATCTCATCACGGGCCTCACGGCGCCGACGGGCGGCCACGTCCGATATCAGGACACGGACATCACCGGACTGCCGCCCCACCGGGTGGCGGCGTGCGGCATCGCGCGCACGTTCCAGAACGTGCGGCTCTTCGGCGAGCTGTCCGCGCTCGACAACGTGATGATCGCGCGCCACGTGCGGACGCGCAGCGGGCTCGTGAGCGGTGTGCTCGGGCTGCGCCGGGCGCGGCAGGAGGAGCGCGAGACGCGCGAGCGCGCGGCGGCGCTGCTCGCCCTCGTCGGCCTCGCCGAGCGGCCCGAGGAGCGCGCCCGCAACTTCTCCTACGGCGACCAGCGGCGGCTGGAGATCGCCCGCGCGCTGGCGCTCGAGCCCGAGCTGCTCCTGCTCGACGAGCCGGCGGCGGGCATGAACAAGGCGGAGAAGCGCGCGCTGAGCGAGCTGATCCGCACCGTCCGCGCCCGCCTGCGCCTGACCATCTTGTTGATCGAGCACCACGTGCCGCTGGTCATGGACCTGTGCGACCGCATCGCCGTGCTCAACTTCGGCCAGCTCATCGCGCTGGGCGCGCCGGCGGACGTGCAGAAGCACCCGGCGGTGATCGAGGCCTACCTGGGCGACGAGGCGTGAGCCCCGCCGCCGCCGGTGTCCCGCTGCTCGAGGTCGACGACCTCTCCATCCGCTACGGCCGCGTGCAAGCTCTCGAGCACGTGAGCCTCGAGGTGCACCCCGGCGAGGTGGTCGCCCTGATCGGCGCCAACGGCGCCGGCAAGAGCACGACCCTGCGCTCGATCTCGCGGATCATCCCCATCCATCGCGGCCGCATCGCCTTCGCGGCGCGCGACATCAGCGGCGCCCGTCCGAGCGACGTGGTCCGCCTGGGCGTCGCCCAGGTCCCCGAAGGCCGGCGCATGCTCGCCCGCCAGAGCGTGCTCGACAACCTCCTGCTCGGCGCCTACACGCGCTCGGACGACGTCGGGATCCAGCAGGACCTCGAGCAGCAGTTCGCGCGCTTCCCGCGCCTGGGCGAGCGCCGCCGCCAGATGGCCGGCACGCTGAGCGGCGGCGAGCAGCAGATGCTGGCGATCGCCCGGGCGCTGATGAGCCGGCCCCGCCTGCTGCTGCTCGACGAGCCCTCGCTGGGGCTGGCGCCGCTGATCGTGCGCGCCATCTTCGACATCATCCGCGACCTGCACGCGGCCGGCGTCACCATCCTGCTCGTCGAGCAGAACGCCAGCCTCGCACTGCAGATCGCGGACCGGGCGTACGTGCTGGAGGCCGGACGCCTGACCATCGCCGGACCCGCCGCCGAGCTGCTGACCGACGAGCGGGTCCGCCGCGCCTATCTTGGGTAAGACCGCCGACGCGTCCGGCCGGAGCCTGTCGGGGCATCAAGGGGTGCCACGGCTTGGCCGGGCGCCCCGAGCGTGTGGAGTTTAGAGGAGCGACCCGGCTGTGCCGGGGCGCTTCGAACGT
>QHSB01000377.1:0-7333 GCA_003220335.1 Candidatus Rokuibacteriota bacterium | reverse complement strand
CGGAAGTGCGACTCGAGCCACGTGCCACGCACCTCGCTCCGCTTCGCGTAATTGAGGATGACGGCGATGATCGAGGGCCAGCTGAAGAGAAAGGCGCCCACGATGGTGGCGGCGGTGACGATGCCGATGAGCAAGCTCACGGCGTGCAGCGCGTAGATGACGTGGGTCAGTCGAGCGAGGGACGGGCGCGGCTCGACGAGGGTGGTCACGGAAGCCGCCTCAGCCGCGCGCCTTGCGAAAGGCACGCTCGAAGCCGGGCAGCGCGCGCACGACGGTGTCGCGCTCCACGGTGAGCGAGATGCGGATGTGGCCCGGCATGCCGAAGCCGGAGCCGGGCACGGTGAGCACGCCCTCGTCGGCCAGCAGGCGCACGAAGGCCACGTCGTCGTCGATGGGCGTGCGCGGGAACACGTAGAAAGCGCCCTGCGGCTTCACGCACCGGTAGCCGATGCGCGTCAGCCCCTCGTACATCAGGTCGCGCTTCTCGCGATACGGCGCGACGTCGATCACCTGGTCGCCGACCTCCGCCACCACCCACTGCCACAGCGCCGGCGCGTTCACGAAGCCGAGCACCCGGCTCGTGAACGTGCAGGCCTCGAACAGCGCGGCCGCCTCCGGCATGCGCGGCGAGAACGCCAGATAGCCGATGCGCTCGCCGGGAATGGCCAGGGACTTGGACCACGAGGTGGCGACGATCGAGCGGGTTACCAGCGGCGGCACCTGGGGCACGACCACGTCGTCGAAGACGAGCGCGCGGTAGGGCTCGTCGCTGATCAGCACGATCGGCCGCGCCGCGCGCGCCAGCAGCGCCTCGATCTCGACGAAGGCCGAGGCGGGATAGATCACGCCGCTCGGATTGTTTGGCGAGTTCACGAGGATCGCACGCGTCTTGGCCGTCAGCGCGGCCTCGAGCCTGGCGATGTCCGGCGTGAGATCGGCCTTCGGCGGCACCACGACCAGCCGCCCGCCGTGGTTCTCGGCGTAGAAGGTGTACTCCGCGAAGAACGGCGCCACCGTGACGACCTCGTCGCCGGGGTCGAGCAGCGCCTTCAGCACGGTGTTGAGCGCGGCGCCGGCGCCGACGGTCATGAGCACGTGGTTGGCCGTGTACGGCAACCCGGTGGCGCTGCTCAGCCGCGCGGCCACCGCCTCGCGGACGCGCGGATGGCCGGCGTTGGGCATGTAGGCGTGCAGGTGGCGCGCGTCGCTGTCCAGTACGCGCCGCGCCGCGGCGAGCACCGCCGCCGGCGGCTCGATCTCCGGGTTGCCCAGCGTGAAGTCGAAGACCTTGTCGGCGCCGCGCTCGGCCTTGAGGCGCGCGCCCTCCTCGAACATGCGCCGGATCCACGACGCCTTCGTCAGGTTGTCGGTCACGGCCCGGGAGACGATCATGGCGGCTGCGACTATACTATGGCGCCCCAGGGAAGGAGCGGGCCTCATGGCCCATGCGAGAGGACATCCTGATATGACGCCGTCGAAGCCCGTTCCGGAGATCTACCGCCGACTCGGCGTGCGACCCATCATCCACGCGTCGGGCACGACCACCCGCTATGGCGGCTCGATACTGCGAGCCGAGGCGCTGGAGGCGATGCGCGAGGCCTCGACGACGCTCGTCAACATGGATGAGCTCAACGAGGCCGCCGGCGCGGCCATCGCCCGGATGCTGGGAGCCGAGGCGGCGTTCGTCACCGCCGGCGCGAGCGCCGGGCTCATTCTGCAGGCCGCGGCGTGCATCGCGGGCGCCGACCCGGCGAAGATCACGCGTCTGCCCGACACCCGTGGGATGCGCAACGAGATCATCATCCAGCGCGCCCATCGCTTCGCCTACGATCAGGCGTACCGCGTCGCCGGCGGCGTGCTCGTCGAGATCGGGCTGGCCCGCCGCACGCAGCCGTTCGAGCTCGAGGAGGCGATCAGCGAGCGGACGGCCGCCGTCACCTATCTCGTCTCGCCCTTCACGAGCCCCCCCGGGATCCTCTCGCTCGAGGACGTGCTGGCCATCGCCCACAAGCGCGGCGTGCCGGTCATCGTCGACGCCGCCTCGATGCTGCCGCCGCGCGAGAACCTCACGAAGTTCGTGCGCCTGGGCGCCGACCTCGTGAGCTTCAGCGGCGGCAAGGGCATCCGAGGGCCGCAGTCGACCGGCATCCTGGCCGGCCGGCGGGATCTCGTGCGCGCCGCCGCCCTCAACGCGAGCCCGAACCAGGCGCTGGGGCGCGCCGCCAAGACATCCAAGGAGGAGATCGCCGGGCTGGTGACGGCGCTCGAGTGCTTCATGGCCGAGGACGAGAAGGCCGAGATGAAGCGCTACCACGACGTCTGCGCGACCGTGGCCGAGGCGCTCGCCGACATTCCCGGCCTGCGCGTCGTCGTCGAGCAGGATGCCGCCAATCGCGTGATTCCGCACGCCGTCGTGTACTTCACACCGGACTGGGTCGGTCCCTCGGGCCACGCCGTGCAGGTGGCGCTGGCCCAGGGCGCGCCGCACATCTACGTGCAGCAGGGCGCCCACCAGGGTGGCTATGTCGACGAGATCGCCGTGGACCCGATCAATCTCCAGCCGGGAGACGAGGCGATCGTCGCCGCGCGGCTGCGAGAAGAGCTGACCCGGGTATCTCGCGCTTCTTGAGCGACGGCGCGCCCCGGATGGCCGTCCACCGCCGCGGCAGCGGGCCGGACCTCGTCCTCTTCCACGGCGGCATGGGCTCGTGGAAGCACTGGGTCCGCAACGTCGAGCCGCTGGCGACGCGCTTCACGGTGCACGCGCTCGACCACCCGTCGTATGGTGATTCCGCGCCCGTTCCCCGCGAGACGACCGGTCCTGCCTACCTCGACCTCGTACACGCGCTCGTCGTCGAGATGTTCCCTGGCGAGGCGCCGCTGCGCTTCGCCGGCTTCTCGTTCGGCGGGGCCATCGCCGCGAACCTCGCCCTGCGGCTGGGGCCGCGCGTGACGCACCTGTGCCTCGTCTCGCCCGGCGGCTTTCCCGCGCGCCGCTTCGGCGAGCGGCCGATCCGCAGCTACAAGGAGGCGGGCGACGACGAGACGCTGTTCCGCGAGATCTGTCGCCACAACCTGCTCGTCAACATGCTGAGCGCCGCCGCGAGCGTCACCGAGGAGGCCGTGGACATCCAGGCCGGCGGTGTGCGTCGCACCCGCTTCGACAGCCGCAAGGTCAGCGCCGGCGGGACGCTCCTCGGCGACCTCGCGCGACTCCGCTGTCGCATCCGCTTGCTCTGGGGCGAGGGCGACGATTCCGCATTCCGCCCCGCCAAGCTCCTGATCGGCGAGCTGCCTCGGTCTTGGAGCGCGAGTCGTCCCCGGCAAGAGCCAGGGCGTCGCATAGCTCGGGCGAGGGCCCATCAACCAGTTCCGCGAGATTCAATAGCTGGTGTTCGGCGCAGATCGGGTGGAAACTACGAACACGACGAGCCCACAAACGGACATTCGTCGATCCGTCGGACGTTCGGACATAAGGAGCATCGGTGATGGTCGTGAAGCGCGCCGCTGGCGGCACAAGTCACCTCGAGGTTCTGGATCGGGTGCTCGACAAAGGCATCGTCATCGACGCCTGGGTGCGGGTGTCGCTCGTCGGCATAGACTTGCTCACCGTCGAAGCCCACGTCGTGGTCGCCTCCGTCGCGACGTATCTCCAGTACGGCGAGGTCGTTGCCGACCGACGGGCTCGGGCTCGCGCCGAGGCCGAAGTCGCGCTTCTAGACTCGATGCTGCGAAGGAGCGGCCCGGCCGGACGCTAGTCGGTCACCGAGCTCCATCGCTGCACATGCCCGGCATCGACGGCTGGGCGGCGTTGAGACAACTGCAGAGCGACGCGGGCTTACCTCAAGGCTGCGGCGCTCGCCACCGGTCCGGCTCTTCCGCCTTCGTTAGGATCCGACTTCGCCACGTCAACCGCGACGCGGCCGACAGTCGCTAGAGCGGCCGGATGTGGAGCGGCGCGCCGGCGGCCACGCCGAGGACGCGGCGGCCGAGCGGATCGAGCGGCACGCGGCCCGCCGCCACGTCGGCGTCGGCCACCAGCCACGCGCGCAGCGGCGCGGCCCGCGCGGCCACCAGCTCGACGATCGCGCCGTCGGCGAGGCCCGCCCGTTGCGCGTCGTCGGGATTCAGCCGGCAGATCCTTCGCCGGCTGACGGCGCCGCGGAGATAGAGCGTGTCGTCCGTCGCCGTCACCGTCAGCCACAGGCGCCGCGCGGCCAGCTCGCGCCGCAGCGACGCGGTGGCCGCGCTGTCGACCTCGAGGCCGTCGCGCACGACGACGCCGTAGCGCTCACGACAGGCCGCGGGCGAGATGTAGCCGTCCCGCAGGTCGCCGACCACGCGCTCGACCGGCCGCTCGAGCGGATCGCCGTAGCCGCCGCCGCCCGCCGACTGGAGCACGAGCACGTCGTCCTTCACGAGACGGAAGCCGCCGACCTTGCCCGGCGTCGGGAATCGCAGCTCGCCGCCGTCGCGGATCACGTGCGAGCCGACCGGGATGCCCGAGCCGCCGCCGAGGATGCCGAAGGCGGGAAGGACGGCGCCGTCGGCCAGCACCGAGTACGTCGCCTCCGGGCCGACGAGGCGGATGCCCCGCTGCATCGAGAGCCCGCCGCGCTGCCGGCCGGCGCCGCCGGAGTCGGGCGCGAGCGCGGACCACTCGACACGCAGCGGAAAGCGCGTCTCGAGGACTTCGGTCGGCTGCACCGTGTTGAGGTCGCCCCAGTCGATCGACGCCATCGCGCTCGGGCCGTCGTCCTCGGCGAAGGCACCGTTGCCGCCCGACGCCCACTCGTAGTGGACGAACTGCTTGCCGGTGCGCGGATGCACGCCGCCCACGAGGTTGTGGAACGAGGTGCGGAAGAGGTCGCCGGCGACGAGCCCGGGAACGATCTGCGCGAGCGCCCCCACGGTGACGGCGATGACGCGCTTGCGGATCTCGCCGTGGGAGCCGGCGGGGGCGGGGGCCGTGACATTCACGATCGTGCCCTCGGGCGCGATCACGCTGATCGGGCGGAACGAGCCCTGGTTGAGCGGCGCCGCCGGGTCGAGGATCGATTTCAGCGCGATGAAGACGGAGGCCGCCGAGACGGCGAGCGTGGAGTTCACCGGCACCGGCACCTGGGGCGAGGCGCCCGTGAAGTCGGCGACCAGGTCGGCGCCGCGGATGGTCAGGCGCAGCGGAAGCAGGAGCGGCTCCAGCCGTCCGCCCGGAAACGTCTCGAGGTAGTCCTCGTAGTAGTACTCGCCGTCGGGCAGCGCGGCGATCTGCGCGCGCATCCGCGCCTCCGAGCGATCGAGGTTCTGGCGGATGGCGGCCAGCAGCGTCGGCAGGCCGTAGCGCGCGACCGACTCGCGGATGCGGCGCTCCGCGGTCTTGCAGGCGGCGAGCCCCGCGTGGAAGTCGCCCTCGCGCTCGTCGGGCACGCGCATGTTGCTCAGGATCAGCGCCATGGCCGCGCGGTTCAGCGTTCCGCGCTCGACGATCTTGATGGGCGGGATGCGCATGCCTTCCTGGTAGATCTCCGTGGCCTCGCCCGACAGGCTGCCCGGCACCATCCCGCCCACATCGGCCCAGTGCTCGCGGACGGCGGGGAAGAGGATGAGCCGGCCGTCCTCGAACACGGGATAGATGAGCGTGACGTCGTTCAGGTGGGTCCCGCCGCGATAGGGATCGTTCAGGAGAATCACGTCGCCGGGCGCCAGATCGCTCCCGAACTCCGCCATCGCCGAGCGCACGGACCACGGCAGCGGCACCACGTGCGCGCCGATGTCCTCCGACTGCGCGACGACCTCGGAGGTGTGATCGAAGAGCCCGCAGGAGAAGTCCTTGGCCTCGTAGATCGCCACCGACCGCGCGGTCCTGAACACCGTGGCGCGCATCTCGCGCACGATCGAGATCAGGACCTCCGTGAGGATCTCCAGCGTGATCGGGTCGAGCGGCGTCATCGTGCGCCTCGCTCGAGGATCAGGTTGGCGTGGGCGTCGACGCCGGCGCGGAACCCCGGCGGCACCACCGTCGTCGTTCCCGCCTCCTCGATCAGCGCCGGCCCCTCGAGGGCGGCGCCCGACGGCAGCCGGTCGCGCGCGTAGACCGCGGTGGCCGTGGGCACGGCGTCGAACAGCACGGCGCGCTCGGTGAGGCGCGCCGCCGGCACCGAGCCGTCCTTCGTCGCGTGCGGCAGCGACGGCTTGGCGCCGACGCCGTAGGCGGACACGCGGAGACTGACGATCTCGACGGGATCGGCGGTGGCGTGGGCGTAGCGCGCCTCGTGGGCGGTGTAGAACGCGCGGTCCACGTCCTTCATGGCGGCGAGCCCCGCGTCGAAGGGCACCGCCAGCTCGAACGCCTGGCCGACGTAGCGCATGTCGAGGCTCGCCTGCACGCGCATCGCGGCCGGCGCAAACCCGTCCTCGGCGAGGCGGGCGCGCGCCCTCGCGGTGAGCTCGCCGAAGAGCCGCTGCAGCTCGGCGAACTCGAGCTCCGCCGTCCGCGTCACGCGTGTGCGCACCTCGTCGTGACGCACGTCGGCCACCAGGAGCCCGAACGCCGAGAAGTTGCCCGGCATCGGCGGCACCACCACGCGCGACATCCCGAGCTCGGCGGCGATGAAGGCGGCGTGGAGCGGACCCGCGCCGCCGTAGGCGAAGAGCGCGAAGGCGCGCGGGTCGTGTCCCCGCATCATGGAGATCTCCTTGATGGCGCCCGTCATCTTCACGACGGCCAGCTTCACGATCCCGTCCGCCAGCAGCACCGCGTCGATCCCCAGCGCGCCGGCCAGACGCGCGACGGCCGTCCGCGCGCGCCCGGCATCGAGCCGGATCTCGCCGCCGAGCGGCTCGACGGTGCCGAGCCGCCCGAGGACGACGTTGGCGTCGGTGACGGTGGGCTCCTCGCCGCCGCGCCCGTAGCAGGCCGGGCCCGGCGCCGCCCCCGCCGACCGCGGACCCACGTTGAGGAAAGAGCCGGCGCCGAGCCACGCGATGCTGCCGCCGCCGGCGCCGATGCTGTTGATCTCGAGCTGCAGCACCTTGTTCGGCAGCGTGCCCACGCGCCCCTCGGTGGTCATGGCGAACTGCCCGTCGCGCACGAGACACACGTCGGTGCTGGTGCCGCCCATGTCGTAGGTGATGAGGTTCGCGTGCCCGGAGGCCGCCGCCACGTGCGCCGCGCCGATCACGCCGGCGGCGGGCCCCGACAGCATCGAGTGGACCGGGAAGTCGACGACGCGCTCGGCCGGCAGCGTCCCGCCGTTCGACGTCATGACCGCGAGCGGCCGACGGTAGCCTCGCTCCGCGAGGCGGGCGGCGATGGACGTGAGGTAGCGCCGCA
>QHSB01000376.1:1909-13959 GCA_003220335.1 Candidatus Rokuibacteriota bacterium | reverse complement strand
CGATGCGCTGCGCGACCTGCCACCAGGCCGCGAACTTCGATCCCGGACACGTACCCGGCAACCCGAAATGGCGGCTGGCGCCGCCGGACATGGCCTGGCAGAAGCGGACGCTGGCGCAGATCTGCGAGCAGGTGAAGGATCCCGCGCGCAACGGCGGCCACCGCCTGCCCGAGATCGTCGAGCACATGGCGAAGGACGAGCTCGTCGGCTGGGCGTGGAAGCCCGGCGTGGGCCGCGAGCCAGCGCCGGGAACCCAGACGGCGTTCGGCGCCCTCGTGAAGGCGTGGGCTGATTCCGGCGCCGCCTGCCCGACCCCATAGCCGAATCCGCCGAGCCGGGCGGCGCATCGAACGTTCGAGGAGGAGTCCGATGAACCGCCTGTTCGAACCGCTGGCCACGGACGCCGAGTACGAGCAGACCGCCGGCTCGCCGCCCGCGCCACGCGCCGACGCCGATCTGCTCGACGCCTACTCCGAGGCCGTCGTCGCCGTCGTCGACGCGGTCGGGCCCTCGGTGGTGAGCATCCGCACCAACGTCCGCGCCGGCCGCCGCAGCGGCGCCGGCGCCGGCTCGGGCGTGGTCATCGCCTCGGACGGCTACGTGCTGACCAACAGTCACGTCGTCCACGGTGCCCACGATCTCGAGGTGTCGCTCACCGATGGACGGCGCTTCGCCGCGACGCTGACCGGCGACGACCCGGGGACGGACCTGGCCGTCATCCGCGTCGATGCGCCGGCGCTGCCGGCCGCCCGTTTCGGGCAGTCCGCGCGCCTGCGCGTGGGCCAACTGGTGATCGCCATCGGCAACCCGTTCGGCTTCGAGTCGACGGTGTCCGCCGGTGTCGTGAGCGCGCTCGGCCGCTCGCTGCGCAGCACCACCGGGCGGCTCATCGACAACATCATCCAGACGGACGTCGCGCTCAACCCGGGCAACTCCGGCGGGCCGCTCGTCGACTCGCGCGGGCGCGTGGTCGGCATCAACTCCGCCGTCTTCGCGATGGCGCAGGGCATCAGCTTCGCGGTGCCCATCGACACGGCGACGTGGGTGGTGCCGCAGCTCCTGGCGCGCGGCCGCGTCTCGCGCGCCTACCTCGGCTTCGGCGGCCAGTCGCGACCGTTCGACCGCCGGCTCGCGCGCGCGCTGGGGCTGGCGAACACGCGCGCCGTCGAGATCGTCAGCGTCGAGCCCGCCACCCCCGCGGCCGGCGCCGGCCTGCAGACCGGCGACCTCGTGGTGGCGATCGCCGACCGGCCGGTCGAGACGGTGGACGACGTCCACCGCCTGCTCGTCGCGTGGCCCATCGGCGCGCCGCTGACGGTCGTGATCGTGCGCGGCGTCGACCGCCGCGACGTCACCCTCACGCCAGTCGAGACGCCCTAGCCTGGGGAGGTAGGATCTCAGGTGGAGGTGAACGCATGGCGGGCACCGTCAAGCCGATTCCCGAGGGTCATCACGCGATCACGCCGTACCTGAGCATCAAGGGCGCGGCCGACGCCATCGAGTTCTACAAGAAGGCCTTCGGCGCGACCGAAGCGGCGCGGATGGCCCAGCCCGACGGGCGGATCGGCCACGCCGAGCTGCAGATCGGCGATTCGCGCATCATGCTCGCGGACGAGTTCCCGGAGATGGACTTCCGCAGTCCCCGCTCGATCGGCGGCACGCCGGTGCACATCCACCTGTACGTCGAGGACGTGGACGCCGTCGTCGGCCGTGCCCTCGCCTCGGGCGCGAAGGTCCTGCGCCCCGTGCAGGATCAGTTCTACGGCGACCGCTCGGGCAGCGTGATCGACCCCTACGGCCACGTGTGGCACGTGGCCACCCACAAGGAAGACCTGTCGATGGACGAGCTCCGCCGCCGCGCGGCGGCCCAGCACAAGGCCTAGGCTGTCCTCAGTCGCATGACCTACCGTGCCGCTTGACCCGCGCCTGCATCGGTGGAAGCATGCGGGACCACCGGGCGATAGAAACCCGACGAGGCACCGGACATGTGGAAGGTGTGGGGAAGCTCGCTCGCCGTCGTGCTAGTCGTCTCCGGGTGCAGCACGGTCAACACGAGGCCTGTGGAAATCGAGACGCCGACGGCGGAGCGACACTTCATCGTGACGAGACCGCCGTCGGATCCTGGATATCAACGACCGCGCCCGCAGCAAGCTGCGAGCGCGGTCGTCGTGGATCTCCGCGAGGCGGAGAAAGAGAGTTAGTCGCTGCCGCCCGGCGACTGGATCTCGCCCGAGCGATCCACCAGCAGTGACGGACGTTCCGGCTTCGTCGGGAGCAGATCGGCGACTCGCGGATCATGCTCGCGGACGAATTTCCGGAGATGGACTTCCGCAGCCCCCGCTCGATCGGCGGCACGCCGGTGCACATTCACCTGTACGTCGAGGACGTGGACGCCGTCGTCGGCCGGGCCCTCGCCTCGGGCGCGAAGGTCCTGCGCCCCGTGCAGGATCAGTTCTACGGCGACCGCTCGGGCAGCGTGATCGACCCCTACGGCCACGTGTGGCACGTGGCCACCCACAAGGAAGACCTGTCGATGGACGAGCTCCGCCGCCGCGCGGCGGCCCAGCACAAGGCCTAGGCGAGGTCTTTCCGCACGAGGCGCGCGCCCTCGACGAGCGCGTTCAGCTTCTGCCTTGCGACCCAGCGCGGCGTCTCCCAGAAGCCGCAGTCGGGATTGAGCCAGAGCTTGTCGGGCGCGACGTGGCGGAGCAGCGCCCGGATGCGCTCGGCGACCTCCTGCGGTGTCTCCGACTTGAACGCCTTCACGTCGATGACGCCGGCGCCCAGCTCCTTGTCGCGCGGAAAGTCCTTCCAGCGCGCCGCGTCGTCCATGCCGCGGTTGGCGAACTCCAGCACGATCTGCGAGGCGTCGATCTCGTGCAGCGTGGAGAAGACGTTGGCGTAGTCGCGCACCGCGCTGAACGGCCGGCCGTACAGGTTGCCGAAGCACACGTGCACGGCGATCTTGGCGTCCACGCCCTCGACGGCGCGATTGATGCCCTTGGACACGTCGTGGGCCGAGCCGTGGTACATGCCGTGGTGCGGCTCGTCGATCTGGATGAAATCGGCGCCGACGGCGACCAGCGCCTTGCACTCGGCGTTGACGATCCTCACGAGGTCGGCGAGCAGCGTGTCCTTGTCCCGGTACCCCCCGCCGAGCTTCAGCGGCACCAGCAGCGTGTACGGGCCGGGCACCGTCGCCTTGAGCCGCTTGCCCGTCAGCTCGCGTGCCAGCTTGAACTCCTCCACGATGCCCAGGCCGCGCGGCGCCGTCACCTTCTCGGTCACCTCGAACGGCGTGTTGGTGTCCCACAGCGGCTGGCCGAGGCGCCGCGGGGCCGGCAGCGTCTTGATGCCCTGGATCGCGTCGTAGAAGCCGATGATGAAGCGCACGCGCATCATCTCGCCGGTGGAGACGACGTCGACGCCGGCGCGCTCCATATCGAGCAGCGCGGCCTGCGTGGCGTCCTCCATCAGCTCGCGCACGTCGATGGCGCCGAGCCGGCCGGCCCCCATCGCCTCGCGCGCGAGCCACACCCAGCCCGGCAGCCCGTGGCTGCCCACCACGGAGGTCGGCAGCTTCGGCAGCGCCTGCGTCATGACGGCGCTCCTTTCTGTGCGTGCCGCCGCGTGCGGATGTCGTCCATGGCGCGGCGGTGCTCATCGGAGTCGAGGCACACCTTGAAGTGCGCCTGCATCTCGCGACGGAAGGCGTCGAAGGAGAGCTCGAAGGCGCGCGCGGCGAGGACCTTGCTGGCGCGGACGGCGGCGGCGGGAAGCGCCAGGAGCTTGCCCACGATCGCGTCCAGCTCGCGCTCGAAGTCGGCGGCGGGGACCGCGCGGTTGACCAGCCCGTAGTGCTCGGCGGTGCGCGCGTCGATCGGCTCGCCGAGCAGGATCAGCTCGCGCGCCCGCGCGGCGCCGATCAGGCGCGGCAGGCGGTACAGCGACATCGAGGGGATGAGGCACTCCTTCACCGCGGGCAGCCCGAGCCGCGCGGCGTCGGAGGCCAGCCGATAGTCACAGACGAGCGCCAGCTGCAGGCCGCCGCCCAGACAGTGGCCGTTGATGCCCGCGACGAAGAGCCGGTCCATTCGCTCGATGGCCACCATCGCGTCTTCCCAGGCGACGAAGTCGGCGAGGCCGAAGGCGCCGGAGGCCAGCGCGTCGAGATCGACACCCGTCGAGAACGCCCGGCCGGCGCCGGTGAGCACGACGACGCGCACCTCGCGCGCGCCCTCGATGCGGGCGACCGCCTCGGCGAGGTCGCGCACCCACTCTGCGTTGCCCGCATTGAGCACCTCGGGGCGGTCGAGCGTGACGCGTGCGAGCGGGCCCTCGACGGCGAGACGGATGGTCCTCACGGACGCCCGCCGCGCCGCTCAGCGGCGGGGCGAGGACGCGCCGCCGTACACGTGACGCAGCATCCCGGCGAACATGACAATGGCGATCAGCAGGAGCAGCACGACGGCGGTGCCGATGATCTTCTCGGGACCGCGGATGTGCAGGGCGGCGATCAGGGAGGAAGACGATTGCGCGGGCTGGTTGAAATCGGCCGTCGGCGCCGTGGGCGGCAGCATGCCGGGCGGCGGCGGTGACGGCGGATCGGCGGCGAGCGCAGGCACCGCGAGCCACACGCCGACGACGACGAGGATGAGGGCGCAGAGTCGTGACATGCGCAGGAGTGTAGCAGCGGCTCCGGCGACGCGCTAGCCGCGCGCGGCCACGACGCGGGACGGCGTCTTGCCGTCGAGGTACGCGAGGATCGACTCGGTGGCCTGCCCGAAGAAGATCCCGTAGCCCTCCGCGGTGACGAAGCCGAGGTGCGGCGTGAGCACCACGTTGTCGAGCGCGAGGAACGGATGGTCCTTCGGCACCGGCTCGACGTCGAACACGTCCAGGGCGGCGCCCGCGATGCGGCGGGCGCGCAGCGCGTCGAGCAGCGCCTTCTCGTCGACGATCGGCCCGCGCGCAGTGTTGACGAGGAACGCGCCCGGCTTCATGAGGGCGAGGTGGCGCGCCGTGATGAGCCCGCGCGTCTTGTCCGAGAGCCGGTAGTGCACGCTCACCACATCGCTCTCGCGCAGCAGCGTGTCGAGGTCCACCCGCGTGGCGCCGGCGGCGGCCGCGCGCTCGTCGGTGAGCGTGAGGCCCGTGGCGAGCAGGCGCATGCCGAGCAGCTGGCCGAAGGCGGCCATCTTGCCGCCGATGCGGCCGAGCCCGATGACCCCGAGCGTCTTGCCGTGCATGTCCACGCCGATCGGCGGCGTCTGCCATCGGCCCGCGCGCATCGCGCGGTCTTCCTGCGGCACGCGGCGCACCAGGGCCATCATGAGCGCCACCGTGTGCTCGAACGCGTTGACGCCCGAGCCCTCGGTGTCGGTCACCACGATGCCCTTGGCGGCGGCGGCCGCGAGGTCCACCTGGCCGGTCCAGCGGCCGCCGATGGCGAGCAGGCGCAGCGCCGGCAGCCGGCCGAGCAGGCCCGCGTGCAAGAACGTGCGCTCGCGCGTCGGAACGACGATCTCGTACGGCGCCAGCCGGCGGGCCAGCGCGTCCTCGTCGGCGAGCGTGTCCTGGAAGGCGTCGATCGTCGCGCGCCCGTCGAGGCGCTTCCAGACCGGCAGCGCCCGCACCATCCCACCCCAGTCGTCGATGATCGCGACGCGCGTCACGCGTTGCCGCCTTCGGGCCGCGGCCCGCCGCCGCCCCCGCCGCGCCGCCGGCGCCGGCGGCGGCGCTCGCCGTCGGCCGATGGGGCATGCTGCACGGGGCCCGCCGCCGCGCGTCCGTGGTCGCGGCCGCTTCCGCCGCCGCGGGGCCCGCCGCGGTCGGACCCGCGGCGCGCATTCAACCGCGCGCGCCGCTCCTCGGCGTAGCGCCGCCGCTCATCGGCCGAGGGCCTGATCTCCGCCACGAACAGGTCGTCCTCGGCCCACTCGACGGGGATCTTCTGGCCGATGAACTTCTCGATGCCCTCGAGGTTCAGCGCGCTCGCCTCGTCCACGAGCCCGACGGCGCGCCCGGCCGCGCCCGCGCGCGCGGTGCGCCCGATGCGGTGCACGTAGTCCTCCGGGTCCTGGGGCAGGTCCCAGTTGATCACGTGGCTGACGGCCTCGATGTGCAGGCCGCGCGAGGCGACGTCGGTGGCCACGAGCACGGGCAGCACGCCCTCCTTGAAGTCGTTCATGATCTTGAGCCGGCGCTTCTGGTCCACGTCGCCGGTGAGGGCCCGCGCGTCCCAGCCGTTGCGGATCAGCCGGTCCTCCAGCCGCCGCGCCTCCTCGCGCGTGTTCGAGAAGATGAGGAAGCGGTCGCCCTCGCGGCGCATCAGACCGAGCAGCAGCGGAAACTTCTCCTCCCGGCCGACGTGGTAGAGCGTCTGCTCCACGCGCTCGGCCGTCTTCTGCTGGGGCATGATCGTGATCTGCGCGGGGTTGTTCATGAACTCCCACGTCAGCTCGAGCACGCGGAACGAGAGGGTGGCGGAGAACAGGAACGACTGGCGCCGCTCCGGCGGCGGCAGGCGGCGCAGGATGAAGCGCAGGTCGGCGATGAATCCCATGTCGAACATGCGATCGGCCTCGTCGATGACGAGCACCTCGACCCGGCGCGTCGACCAGATGTGCTGCTTGAGGTAGTCGATGAGCCGGCCCGGCGTGCCGACCAGCACGTCGCAGCCGGCGGCCAGCGACTCGCGCTGCTTGTTGTAGTCGATGCCGCCGTAGACGGCCTGGATGCGGAACGGCGTGTGCTGGCCGAGCAGCCGCGCGTCGGACTCGATCTGCACCACCAGTTCGCGCGTCGGCGCGATGATCAGCACGCGCGGCTCCGAGCCGTGCCCGGACCGCGGCTCGCTCTCGCGGATCAAGCGCGTGAAGGCCGCGATGAGGAAGGCGGCCGTCTTGCCGGTGCCCGTCTGCGACTGGCCGGCGACGTCCTTGCCACGCAGGGCCAGCGGCAGGGCCGCCTCCTGGATGGGCGTCGCGGTCACGAAGCCCGCGTCACGAATGCCCTGCATGACCGCCTCGGGCAGGTCGAGCGTCGAGAATTCCATCACCCGCCGGTGACCTCCGAGGGTTGCGCGACCGGCGCCGGCCGGCGCCCGAAGATCCGCGCGCAGATGATCCCGACCTCGTAGAGGAGGATGAGCGGCCCCGCCATCAGCGTCTGGTTGAAGGCGTCGGGCGTCGGGGTGAGCACCGCCCCCGCGATGAAGGCGCCGAGGATCGCGTACTTGCGGTTCTTCGAGAGCTGCTTGGTCGTGACGACGCCCATGCGCGCCAGCAGCGTGATGATGAGGGGCAGCTCGAAGACCAGGCCGAAGGCGAGCGTGAACTTCAACAGGAAGTCCACGTGGTTTTCGAGCGTGATCATCGGCTGCAGGGTCTCGCGCGCGTACGACAACAGAAACGCGATCGCGTACGGCGTCACCACGAAGAGCGAGAAGGCGCCGCCGGCGATGAACATCAGCGAGCCGATCACCACGAAGGGGACCGCGTACTTGCGTTCGTGCGCGTGCAGCCCGGGGGCGATGAACGCCCACACCTGGTAGAGGATGCCGGGAGCCGAGATGAACAGGCCGCAGATCAGTGCGACCTTCATCTGCACCCAGAACGCCTCCGCGGGCGCCGTGAAGACGAGCTTGTAGCCGAGCTTCGTCACGGGACGGGCCAGGAAGTCGGTGATCTTCTCGCTGAATGGAAACGCGATGAGGAGACCACCGAGCAGGAAGTACAGGCTGCGCATGATGCGGGTGCGCAGCTCACCCAGGTGCTCCATGAACGGCATCTTGTCGTCGACGGAGAAGCGCGGCATCTAGCGCGGCCCCGGGAAGTGGCGGAGGGCGGCCGCGCCGCGGCCGGCCTGCAGCGCGCCGCGGATGGCGGCCGTCACGTACGCCTTCGCCTCGGTGATCGCCTCGATCAGCGCGCGGCCGTGGGCGAGCCCGGCGGCGATGGCCGCCGAGTACGTGCACCCGGTGCCGTGCGTGGCCGGCCCCTCCACGCGCGGCGCGGGAAAGCGCGTCAGCGTCCGCCCGTCCCAGAGCACGTCGGTCGCCGCGTCCTTGAGGTGGCCGCCCTTCACGAGGACGTGGCGCGGCCCGAGCGCCCCGATGCGCCGCGCCGCCTCGGCCATGTCGGCCTCGGAGTCCACCGCCATGTCGGCGAGCACGGCCGCCTCGTGGAGGTTCGGCGTCACCACGGTGGCCAGCGGGAGCAGCTCGCGCACGAGCACGTCCCGCGCGGCCGGCTGCAGCAGCGGATCACCGGAGGACGCGATCATCACGGGATCGACGACGACGGGGGCGCCGCGATGCGCGCGCAGCCGCCCGGCCACGGTGCCGACGATGTCCTTCGTCGCGAGCATGCCGGTCTTGATGGCGTCGGCGCCGAGGTCGTCGAGCACGGCGTCGATCTGTCGGCCGACGAACTCCGGGGGCAGGTCGAGGACGCCAAGCACACCGAGCGAGTTCTGCGCGGTGACGGCGGTCACGGCGGACATCCCGAACACCTCGAAGGCCGAGAACGTCTTGAGGTCAGCCTGGATGCCCGCGCCGCCGCCGGAGTCCGACCCGGCGATGGTCAGGGCCTTCGGAACGGTCATAGACTCATGCAGTATACGCTGCCCCGCCGCCGCATCATCCGGTGGACATGTTGCTGACAAGTGAAATGTCCGCTCGCGTTTGACAAGTGATCTGTCCGCTGTCAGAAGCCGGGGCCTACCGGTAGCCGGGGGCCGAGCCGGCGCTGACGGCCGGCGGTGGCGCGCACGATGCGCCGCGGCCGCATGGGAGGCCGGTCGGCGCCGGCCACCCGAAAGTGGCCATTCGCCGCCTGCTCGACGCGGGCAGGCACCGGGACGCCGCTGGCGGCATACAAGCCAAGCCGGGTGGGCCCACGCCAGACCGTGAAACGGCCATCGAGATGTCGCCGCACGGTGACCCGGGCTCCGGCACACGTCGGACGACCGGGCTGCTTGGCCAGCTGCAAGCGCACGGTGTCGAAGCTCACGGTGTTGTCGGGGGCGACGGTTCGCTCATCCTCCTCACACAAGATCTGATCGAGATCGACGTCGCCGAGCGCCACGAAGGCCGCCGTCGAATCGGCCGGCGGGTGGCTGAAGCGGGCGTTGTGGTCGGGAATGAAGCGCTCGCGAAGATACGCGTTGGCGGCCTCGAGCGTGGCGATGCCGGCCAGGCGTAGCTCATTGACCAGCCGGTCTTGCAGCGTGCGATTGAGCCGCTCGCCGCGGCCGCGCGCCTGCGGCGAGTAGGCGCCGATGTGCTCGATCCCCAGGTGGGCCAGGGCCCGGCCGACGTGCGTCAGGTGGGTGCGGTCGATCGGGCCGCCGGCCTTGGGCGTGAGAAACGCCCAGCCGGCGCGATCGGTGTACAGCGCGCCCGGCAGGCCGCAGGTGCGAAAGACGTCGCCCAGCGCGCTCATCACCGTCGTCGTGGTCTCCGCGGACCAGAGTTGGGCGTAGAGCAGGCGCTGGGTGGCATCGTCGAGCACGGCGATCAGCGTCTGGCGCTGGTCGGGACACCGCGCGAGCCAGGCATGAGGGCTGCCGTCCAGATGCAGCAGTTCGCCGAAGCACGGGCGGGGCTCGCGGCGCCGGCGATGCCGGCCGCGCGCGCGACGCTTGGCCACCAGCCCAGCCTTCTGCAGGGCCGTCTTCACCAAAGTGTACGAGAGGGTCACGTGCTCGTCGCGACGCACGAGCTGGTGGAAGTGCCGGACGTTGAATCCCGCGTACCGCTCCCGATAGAGGCGTAGGATGCGCTCGATCTCGGCAAACGGCGCGAGCCGCGGCGAGGGCCGCTGGCGCCGCCGATCCAGCAACCCGTCATAGCCCACCCGCTGCTGCCGCGCGCGCCATCGACGCAGGCTCCGCGGGTGCATCCCCAGAATATCCGCAGCCTGCGGCCATGTCAGCGCCCCGCTCATCGCTCGGAGAATCACTTCCTGGATCTTCATCGCCCGCTCCATGGCGATGACGGCGTAGGTCATAGTGGCCCTCCTCGGCCTCTATCGACCTACGCGTCTCGCCCCTCAGAGCGGACATTTCATTTGCTCTCGGGAGCGGACAGATCATGTGCTCCCTACACATCATCCGGTGGACATTGACGTCCCCGCCGCGCGCCGCTACCGTGGCGCCATGAGCGAGCCGCTCATGCGCATCCGCCGCTGGACCCGCCAGGAATACGGTCGGTTGATCGATCTCGGCTTCTTCGGCGAGGACCGCAAGGACAACAAGATCGAGCTGCTCGAAGGACGGATGATCGTCGCGGAGCCGCAGAACACACCTCACGCGACGGCGTGCGATCTGGCGGGCGAGGCCCTGCGCGCGGCGTTCGGATCGGGCTGGCGGGTGCGAATGGGACTGCCGATGGCGATGGATCCTGACTCGGAGCCGGAACCGGACCTCGCCGTCTTGCGTGGCTCGCCACGTGACTGGCTGGCCGACCATCCGGCCACCGCGGCGCTGGTGGTCGAAATCGCCGATACCAGCTTGCGCTTCGACCGGGTTGTCAAAGGCCGGGTGTACGCCGCCGCGGGCATCGCGGATTACTGGATCGTGAACCTGCGCGATCGTGTCGTGGAGGTGTACCGCGAGCCGATCCGCGGCACGCGTCGCGCACACTATGCGGCGACGCACGTCGCCCCTCCGGGCGAGACGCTCACGCCGCTCGCCGCGCCCGGCGCCCGCATCGCCGTCGACGGGTTGTTACCGTGAGGGGCCGCTCGTTATCGTGGGGGGCCCCGACACGGCCCGCCAATTATAGTGAGGGGCCCCGAGATGGCCCCTCACACTCCCCAGCGCTCGGACGCGCCCCGGCAAAGCCGTGGCGCGCCTCGGTAACCGTCCCGGGTTCACGCGCGAATCACGACGACGAACTCGCCGCGGGGGGGTGTTGCGCGGAGGCGATCGAGGTGGACGGCGGCGGGCGCGCGCACGATCTCCTCGAACTGCTTGGTCAGCTCGCGCGCCACGACGACCTCGGCGTCGCCGAAGACCTCGGCGATCGCCTCGAGCGCGGCCACGATGCGGTGGGGTGACTCGTAGACGACGACCGTCGTCTCCAGCTCGCGTAGCGCCTTCAGACGGTTCAGCCGCTTGCCGGGCTTCACCGGTAGGAAGCCGTCGAACACGAAGCGATCCGCCGGCACGCCCGCCGCCGACAGCGCGGTGGCGACCGCCGACGGTCCGGGCACGGGGACGACATCCAGGCCGGCCGCACGCGCGTCGCGCACGAGCAGGAAGCCGGGGTCGGAGATCCCCGGCGTGCCGGCGTCGGTGACGAGGGCGACGGAGGCGCCCTCGGCCAGGCGTCGGAGGATCTGCGGGCCGCGCGCGAGCTTGTTGTGCTCGAAGTAGGAGAGCGTCGGCGTGTGGATGTCGAAGTGCGACAGCAGCGCGCGCGTGCGGCGCGTGTCCTCGCAGGCGATCAGGTCGACCTCGCGCAGCACGCGGAGCGCGCGCGCGGAGACGTCCTCGAGGTTGCCGATCGGGGTCGCGACGACGAAGAGGGTACCGCGGGCGCTCAGGCTACGCGGACTGTTCGTGGGCTTCGGAGACCAGCACCGGCCGCTCGTGGTTCATGATGACCTCGCGCGTGATGATGCACTCCTTGAGGCCCTGGATGGACGGCAGCTCGTACATGATCTCGAGCATGACCTCTTCGAGGATCGCGCGCAGGCCCCGGGCGCCGGTGCCGCGCTTGAGCGCCTCCTTGGCGATGCAGGCCACGGCGTCGTCGGTGAACTTGAGGCGGACCTTCTCGAGGTCGAAGTACTTCTGGTACTGCTTGATGATCGCGTTCTTGGGCTCCTTGAGGATCCGCACCAGCGCCGCATCGTCGAGGTCGTGCAGGGTGGCGATGACGGGCAGGCGGCCGACGAACTCGGGGATGAGGCCGTAGCGCAGCAGGTCCTCGGGCTGGATCATGGCCAGCAGGTCGCCCACCCGCCGCTCCGTATGGCTCTTGATCTCGGCGCCGAACCCCATGCCGGAGCGGCCGACCCGGTTCTCGATGTTCTTGTCGA
>QHSB01000376.1:0-1806 GCA_003220335.1 Candidatus Rokuibacteriota bacterium | reverse complement strand
GTGTCGACCTGGATGAACTCCTGGTGCGGGTGCTTGCGCCCGCCCTGCGGCGGAACGTTCGCGATCGTTCCTTCGAGAATCTTGAGGAGCGCCTGCTGCACGCCTTCACCGGACACGTCGCGCGTGATCGAGGGGTTTTCGGACTTGCGCGCGATTTTATCGATCTCGTCGATGTAGACGATTCCGCGTTCCGCGCGCTCGACATCGTAGTCCGCCGCCTGGAGCAAGCGCAGGATGATGTTCTCGACGTCTTCTCCGACGTACCCCGCCTCGGTGAGCGTCGTCGCGTCGGCGATGGTGAAGGGTACGCGCAGCATCTTGGCCAGCGTCTGCGCGAGCAGCGTCTTGCCGGAGCCGGTGGGGCCGATCAGGAGAATGTTGGATTTCTGCAGCTCGACGTCGCCATTGTCGTTGCCCGACTCGATCCGCTTGTAGTGGTTGTGGACGGCGACGGAGAGGACCTTCTTGGCGCGCTCCTGGCCGACCACGTACTGGTCGAGGACGGTCTTGATCTCGGCGGGCTTGGGGAGCGAGCGGATCTCCCGCGACTTCTCCTCTTCCCACTCCTCGGCGATGATGTCGTTGCAGAGCTCGATGCACTCGTCGCAGATGTACACGGTGGGGCCGGCGATGAGCTTGCGCACGTCGTTCTGGCTCTTGCCGCAGAACGAGCACTTCAGGGTGCCGTTGCCTTCGCGCGCTCGACCCGCCATCGCTGCCTTCCTTACTTCTGGACTTGTGCCGCGAGCGCCTGCGCTTCGCTGATCGCCCGCGTCGTGGGCTTGGAGGAGATGACTTCATCCACGATTCTATAGTCCTTGGCCTGCTCCGCGGTCATGAAAAAGTCCCGGTCGGTGTCCTTCTGGATCTTGTCCATGCCCTGGCCCGTGTGGTGCACGAGGATGCGGTTCAGTTCCTCGCGCATCCTCAAGATCTCCTTGGCCTGGATGTCGATGTCGGTGGCCTGGCCCTGCACGCCGCCGAGCGGCTGGTGGATCATGATGCGCGCGTGCGGCAGCGCGAAGCGCTTGCCCTTGGCGCCGGCGCAGAGCAGCAGCGCGCCCATCGAGGCGGCCTGCCCCATGCAGATGGTCGAGATGGCCGGCTTCACGTACTGCATCGTGTCGTAGATGGCCATGCCGGCGGTGACGGAGCCGCCGGGCGAGTTGATGTAGAGGTAGATGTCCTTGTCGGGGTCCTCTGCCTCGAGGAAGAGCATTTGCGCGATGACGAGGTTGGCCAGCTCGTCCTCGATGAACGTCGGCAGGAAGATGATCCGTTCCTTGAGCAGACGTGAAAAGATGTCGAAGGCGCGCTCGCCGCGAGGCGTCTGCTCGATCACCATCGGAACCAGGGCCATCATCGCTCTCCTTTATCTCCGCGAACATCTCCGTGAACCGTCGCGTGGCCGATCAGGAAATCGAGCGTCTTGCGCTCGCGGAGCCCCATACGGAGCGCCTCGAGGTCGCCGCTCTTCTCCATCATACGCCGCACGGCCGGCGCCGGGCGCTGGCTTGCGCGGGCGATCTTCTCCACCTCCGCCTCCACCTCGTCATCGCCGGCGGCCAGCCCCTCCTTGTCGGCGATGGCCTCCAGGAGGAGCGCGCGCCGCACGCCCTGCTCGGCGCCCGGCCGCAGCTCGCCCACCAGCTTGGGCACATCCCACCGCACGGCGTCGGGATCCACCCCCTGCCGTCGCATCCGCTCGCGCGCGTGCTCGACCTGATGCGCGATCTGCCGCATGACCATCGCGTCGGGCACGGTGAACTCGTGGCGCTGGAGCACGGCGCCCACGACCTTGTCCTC
>QHSB01000655.1 GCA_003220335.1 Candidatus Rokuibacteriota bacterium | reverse complement strand
TTCAACGAGGTCGACAAGCCGGAGCTGCTGATGCTCGGCATGCTCCTGCACGACATCGGCAAGGCCAAGGGCCACGGCCACGTCGCCAAGGGCATCCCGCTCATCCGCGAGCTGACCGCGCGCATGGGCCTGCCGCCCGAGGACGCCGGCATGGTCGAGTTCCTGGTGGCGCACCACCTGACGATGTCGCACATCGCGCAGCGCCGCGACATCGACGATCCCAAGACCGTCGAGACGTTCGCGCAGACGGTGGGCGACCCGCAGCGGCTGCGGATGCTCTACCTCCTGACCTTCGCGGCGCGGCTGTGGGAGACGCTCGGCGGCGACGTGCCGATGACCGACGTGCGCGCGCACCTCGCCATGGTGCAGGATCGCTACCTCGCCATCACCAGCGTGCAGCGGATGGCCGCGCATCTGCGCCTGGCCGCGCGCCTGGCGTCGACGCCGGTGGCCACCGAGCTGTTCCACCATCCCGACCTCGGCTCCTCTGACCTGGTCGTCGTCACGCACGACGTGCCGGGCCTCTTCTCCCTGATCGCGGGCACGCTGGCGGCGCACGGCATCAACATCATCTCGGCCCAGATCGCCACGCGCGCCGACGGGGTGGCCATCGACACGTTCCAGGTCAACGACCCCACGGGCGAGGCGGTGACCTCCGCCGCGCAGTGGGGCCGCGCGCTCGCTGCGCTGGCCGCGGTGCTGACGGAGGACCAGTCGGTGGACGCGCTGCTCGAGCGCCGGCGCGCGGGCGGGCGCGTGACGCCGCCGGGCGAGACCAAGCCGAAGATCACGGTGGACAACCGGCTGTCCGACGAGTACACGGTCATCGAGGTGAAATGCCCGGACCGGCTCGGCCTCCTCTACCTGATCACGCGCACGCTCTCCGGGCTGGATCTCGACATCGCCAGCGCGCGCATCGCGACGGAGATCGACCAGGCCGTCGACACCTTCTACGTCCTCGACCGCAAGGGCCGGCGCCTCGAGGACCCCGCGGCCATCGAACAGGCCCGCACGGCGCTCGAGCAGGCGCTGCTGCAGCCGATCTGATGCTCGGCCGCTATCGCGACACCGTGCGCGCGTGGAGCGACCCCTTCGGGCGTGTCCTCTTTCGCGTGCACCTGCGCCCGAACCACCTCACGGTGGCGGGCCTGGCGGCGAGCCTCGTGGCCGCCGGCTGCTTCATCGCCGGGCAGACGAGGACGGCCGGCCTCGTGCTGATCCTGGCGGGCCTGCTCGACCTGCTCGACGGCTCGCTCGCGCGCGCCTCGGGGCAGGTGACGGCGTTCGGCGCCTTCCTCGACTCGGTGATCGACCGCTACTCCGACATCGCGGTGATGCTCGGCATCGTCGTGCTCTACGCGCGCACCCCGAACCCGCGCGGCGCGCTGGTGGCGATGGCGGGCCTCGCGGGCTCGGTCATGGTCAGCTACACGAAGGCGCGCGCGGAGTCGATCGGGGTGGAGTGCAACGTCGGCATGATGGAGCGGCCCGAGCGGCTGATCTGCCTCATCGCGGGCGCCGTGCTCGACGTCATGGAGCCGGCGCTCTGGGTGCTGGCCGTGCTGGCCAACCTCACCGCCGTCCAGCGCATCGTCTTCACGCGGCGGATGATGCGCGCGGAGCCGCGCCGCGCGCGCGTGCTGCTGCCGCTGCTGGTGGCCGCGCTGCTGCTGCCCGCCGACGTCGACGCGTCCGCCGAGACCGAGCGCGCGTGGGCGCGCGCGGTGGCGGCGTTCCAGGACGGCCAGACCGCGCCGCTCGCGCAGGCGTTCGCGAGCGAGGCGGCGCTGGCGAGCCCCATCGGCGACCACGTGCGCTACATTCTCGCGGACGCGCTCGCCCGCGACGGCGACGTCGCCGGCGCGCGGACCGCGGCGCTGAGCGTCGCCGACCATCATCCCGACAGCCGGCTGGCGCCGCGCGCGCTCGTGCTGGCCTCCGTGCTCGCCTCGCACGCGGGCGACGAGGCCGGCGCGCAGGCGGCGCTGCGGCGCCTGCTCGAGCGCTATCCCGACGTCCTCGAGGTGCCCGAGGCGCTCTATCTCCTGGGACAGACGGCGGAGGCGCGCGGCAACCACGACGTCGCCGCGCTCGCCTACCGGCAATTGCGGGTGCTGGCGCCGACGACGGGCTACGCGGAGGCGGCCAGCGATCGGCTCGGCGTGCTCGTGACCGGCGGCACGCCGCTGCCGCCGCTGTCGATGGCCGAGCGGATCGATCGGGCCGAGCGGCTGCTGCGCGGCGGCGTGCCGAAGACGGCCGGTGACGAGGCCGAGCGCATCGCGGACGAGGCGCGCGACGCCGGCATCGTGGTGCGCGCGCTGCGCGTGGTCGGCGACGCGGCCGCGCGGCTCGGACGCTACGAGGCCGGTGCCAAGGCGCTGGAGGCCGCGGCCCGGCACGCGCCGTCCGACCAGCAGCCGCGCCTGCGCATCGATCAGGCGCGCTTCCTCATCCGCGCGGGGCAGGACAAGCGCGCCATCGCGCTACTGGCCTCGGTCGCCGCCGGCGCGCCGGAGTCCGAGACGGCGGAAGCGCTGGCGCTGCAGGCGCGCGTGTACGACGAGGGCAGCCGCGACGCCGACGCCATCGCCCTCTATCGCCAGATCGCCAGGCGCTTTCCGAATCGCGAGGTGGCCGGCGTCGCGCTCTGGCGGCTCGGCTGGCTCGCGTGGCTTCGCGGCGAGCCGCGCGTCGCCGCCGCGGAGTGGCGCCACGTGACCGAGGTGTCGGGCGGGCGTAGCCTGCGCCTGCCCGCGCTCTACTGGCGCGCGCGCGCGCTCGAGGCGGTGAAGAATGAGACGGGGGCGGAGGCGCTTTACGCCAGGGTGCTCGCCGAGGCGCCGCGTGGCTACTACGGCATGCTCGCCGCCCCGCGCGTCGGCGGCGCCGCGCCGGCGGCGATGCCGCGCGACATCGGCGCGCCGGCGCTGCCCGCCAACCCGGCCGAGGCCTTCAAGGCCGACCCGCGCTTCGCGCGCGTGGACCTGCTGCGCCGGATCGGCCTCGTCGAGTACGCGTGGGAGGAGCTCGAGGACGTCGTGCAGTCATCCGTCGGTGATCCCATCGGGCTCTACGGCGCCTCCAGCGCGTACGTGCGCGACGAGCGCTACCACCTGGCGCTCCGCATCGTGCGCCGTCACTTCGGCGCGCTCAGCACGTCTGGTGATCCCGCGCTGCCCCGCGCGTTCTGGGAGGTCA
>QHSB01000654.1 GCA_003220335.1 Candidatus Rokuibacteriota bacterium | reverse complement strand
CGCGAGCGGGCCAACCGGCACGACCCGCCGGCCTGAGGGCTACCGCCGGGTCCGCCGCGTGGATGGCACGCGGTTTGGAGGGGTACACGCTCGGGGGCGGATGGTCGGCTGGAGCAGTTTCTGCCGCTTCCTGCTCCTTCGCGCGCGTCCGAAGTACAGCGGCGACAGGACGCGCGACGACCCTCCGCCCCGGATCCGCCTGCCTGCAGGACGGCACGCTATACTCCTGAGCCCGGAGGTGCGCCGATCATGGCTCGACTCATCCTGACGTCCCGGATTGCGATCACGACGCTGGTGGCCTTGCTCGCCTGGACGGGCGCCGCCGCCGCGTTCGAGGCCGAGGCGCAGCTGCACGAGGCGGCCAAGAAGGAGAAGGACTTCACCTGGTACACGGCCCACTACGACTCGGAGACCGCGGCCGCCGTCTGCAACGGATTCGAGAAGAAGTACGCCGGCGTGAAGTGCAACTACGTGCGCACCACCGCCCAGGTCGCGTACCAGCGCGTCTCGCAGGACATGAAGGGCGGGCTCGCCATCGCCTCGGTGATCTCGTCGACCGACACCAGCCACCACGGCAAGATGAAGAAGGACGGATGGCTGCAGCCGTACCGTCCCAAGAACCTGGGCGAGCAGATCGGCGCCTTCAAGCCGTACAACGATCCCGACGACCAGTTCGTCGCCACCGCCGCCGGCCTCGTGCTGATCAACTACAACTCGAGCCTGGTGCCCGACAAGGACGCCCCGAAGAAGTGGACGGACCTGCTCGATCCGAAATGGAAGGGCAAGGTCTCGATCGGCCATCCGAGCTTCAGCGGCTACGTCGGCACCTGGGTCGTCCAGATGAAGAAGATGTACGGCTGGGACTACTTCAAGAAGCTCGAACTGAACAAGCCGCGCATCGGCCGCTCGATCAACGACACCGTGACCATGCTCAACGCCAAGGAGTCCTGGGTCGGCGCCGGCCCCCTCGCCACCACGCTGCAGAGCAAGGACAAGGGCAACCCGGTCGCCGTCGGCTATCCCGAGGACGGCGCGATCCTCATGATCTCGCCGTCCAGCATCCTCAAGAACGCGCCGGCGCCGAACACGGCCAAGCTGTTCATGGAATATCTGCTGTCCCGGGACGCCAACGAGATCATGGTGAAGTTCCGCCAGGATCCCGTGAACGCCCACGTCAAGCCGCTGCCCGGCGGCCGGTCGATCGCCGACGTGAAGACGGTGCGCCCGTCGTACGAGGAGATCGACAAGGGCATCCCCGAGGTCAAGGAGCTGTTCCGGGACACCTTCGGGATCTGAGGGCGTGGACCGCTCGCGTCTCGTCTGGCTGTTGTTCGTTGCCCTGCTGCTCGTGCTGGTGGTCAATCCGCTCGCGCGGCTGTTCTGGGTCTCGTTCCAGGATCCGGACAGCGGCGCCCTCACGCTGGCGAACTACCTGAGCGCGTTCGGGCGCTGGCGCTACATCGAGGCGCTCGTCAATTCGCTCGTGGTGGGCCTCGCCGTCGGCGTGCTGTGCGTGCTCTTCGGCGTGCCGATGGCGTGGGCGGTGTCGCGGACCGACATGCCGGGCAAGGGCCTCGTGTGGGCGGCCATCCTCGGCACCTTCATCGTCCCCAACTACCTCGGCGCCGTCGCGTGGATCCTGCTCGCCGGGCCGAACGCCGGCTGGCTCAACCGCGCGTGGAAGGAAGTGACGGGCGCCGCTGCCGGGCCGTTCAACATCTACAGCATGGCGGGACTGGTGCTCGTCATCGCGACGTACTCGTATCCCTACGTCTTCGTCTTCACGCGCGGAGCGCTCGACCTGATCTCCTCCGAGATGGACGACGCGGCCACCACCCTCGGCGCCGGCGTCGTGCGCCGGACGCTGCGCATCACGCTGCCGCTCACGCTGCCCGCGGTCATGGCCGCCTTCATCGTCGCCTTCCTGGAAGCCATCGCGCTCTTCGGCGTGCCCGCCCTCATCGCGCTGCCCGGCCGCTTCCAGGTGATGACGACGATGCTCTGGCAGTTCTTCGAGTTTCCGCCGAAGGTCGAGGTGGCCGCGGCCTACGCGATGCCGCTGCTGGCCATCACGGTGGCGCTCTTCTGGCTCCAGCGCCGCATCATCGCGCGCCGCGGCTACGTGGCGCTCACCGGCAAGGGCGGCGAGCGCCGGCTGATCCGGCTCGGCCGCTGGCGCTGGCCGCTGCTGGCCTGGTGCCTGTTCGTGACCTCGCTGTCGTTCTTCCTGCCGATGGTGGTCGTGCTGCAGGCCGCCTTCGCCAAGGCGTGGGGGCGCGGGTTCTCGCTCGACAACCTCACGCTGCGCAACGTGTCCTTCGTGCTCTTCGACCAGCGTGCGACGCAGACGGCCGCCTGGCACACGTTCGTCTACGGCGGCGCCGCCGCCATCATCGCGCTCGCCGTCGCCCTGGCCATCGCCTACGTCGCCCACCGCCGGCTGGTGCCGCTCTCGAGCGCGCTGACGTACGTGGCCATGGCGCCGTTCGTGATTCCCGGGATCGTGCTCGCCATCGGCTTCTACGCCGCCTACACGCGCCAGCCGCTCGTGCTCTACGGCACCGCGTGGATCCTCATCCTCGCCTTCGCGACGCGCTTCCTGCCCATCGCTTATGCCAACAGCGACGCCGCCATCCGCTCGATCAACCCCGAGCTGGAGGACGCCGTGCGCATCCTCGGCGGCAGCCGGGCGCTCGCCCTGCGCCGGGTGGTGACGCCGCTGCTGCAGCGCGGCCTGGCCGGCGCCTTCATCCTGGTGTTCATTCCGGCCACGCGCGAGCTGTCCTCCGCGATCTTCCTCTATACCACCGGCACCCAGGTGCTCTCGGTGCTGCTGTTCGACAAGAGCGACGAGGGCAACTTCGAGATCCTCGCCTCCATCGGGCTCGTCCTCGTCATCGTCACCGTGGCCCTGGTGATGATCGGCTTCCGGCTCGTCGGCCGCGACTTCATGCTGCGGCGTTCGAGCGAGAGCGCGGCGGCGTGAGCAAGCTGGTCCTGCGCGAGGTCACCTGCCGCTTCGGCGCCTTCACGGCGGTGGACCGCGCGACGCTGGCGCTGACGCGCGGCGAGTTCGTCTCGCTGCTCGGCCCGTCGGGCTGCGGCAAGACCACCACGCTGCGCATGATCGCCGGCTTTCTCGACCCGAGCGAGGGCACCATCGAGCTGGACGGGCGCACGATCTCCGCCCCCGGGCGCTCGCTGCCCCCCGAGAAGCGCGGCATGTCGATGATCTTCCAGTCGTACGCGATCTGGCCCAACATGACGGTGGCCCAGAACGTCGGCTTCGGCCTCGAGGTCCGCCGCCTGCCGGGTGCTCAGATCCGCGACAAGGTCGACCGCATCCTCGACGTCGTGCGCATGCGTCACCTGCGCGACCGCTACCCGGCCGAGCTCTCGGGCGGCCAGCAGCAGCGCGTGGCGCTGGCCCGCGCCATCGTGGTGCAGCCCGACGTCCTGCTGCTCGACGAGCCGCTCAGCAACCTCGACGCCAACCTGCGCGAGGAGATGCGCTACGAGATCCGGCGCCTGCACGCGCATCGAGCAGGTGGACGAGCCGCGCGCGCTCTACGCGCGGCCGCGCACGCGCTTCGTCGCCGGCTTCATCGGGCGCACGAACTTCCTCGAAGCCGAGGTGCGCGGCGACGACGTGGCCTTCGACGGCTTCGCCATCCCCCGCGCGCGCTTCGCGGAGGGCACGGCGCTGGCCGGCCGCCTGACGTTTTCGCTCCGGCCGCAGAGCATCCACCTGCACCGCCAGCCCCCGCCGGCCGCCGAGCGCGCCGCGCTGCTACCGGGCCGCGTCGTGCAGCGCGCCTATCTGGGCGAGCACTGGGACTACGCGGTGCGTCCCAAGGACGGCGCGCTGCTGCTGCGCGTCACCGCGCGCCCGCACGAGGTCTTCGAAGTGGACGAGAGCGTGTGGCTCGAGATCGACCCGCGCCAGATGGCCTCTATCAGTTGATGTGGGTGGGCCCCGACAGGGCCCCCACACCCCCCAACGTTCGGAGCGCCCCGGGAAACCCGGGGCGCTCCTCTGTCTACATGGGGGCCCCGACATGGCCCCCAAACCCCCAGCGTTCGGAGCGCCCCGGGAAACCCGGGGCGCTCCTCTGTCTACATGGGGGCCCCGACATGGCCCCCAAACCCCCAACCTTCGGAGCGCCCCGGGAAACCCGGGGCGCTCCTCTATCTCACTCATCCCGGAAAACGATGGTGTAGATCAGGCCCAAAGCGCCGCAGGCGGCGAGCATGAAGAGGATCATCGCGAGACCCGGGTAGCCGAGCACGCGGAAGTCGGTGTCGACGCGGAGCGCGAGGGCGGCGCCGACGATCAGCGCCGCGAGCAGCAGCCCCACCGTGATCCGGTTGGCGATCTTCTGGCACGCGCTCATGAAGCCGGCCTGGTCGAGCCCCTCGACCCGCACCGGCACGTCGCCTTCCGCCAGCCGCTCGAGGATCTGGTTCGCGCGGCGTGGCAGCTGCTGGGTGAGGTCCTTCATCTCGAGCAACGCCGTCCACGCGTTCTCCGGCTTGAGCGCGCCGACCACGCGGTGCTGCACGATGGTCTCGACGTGGCTGCGGAACGCCGCCTGCGGGCGGAAGTCGGGATCGAGCCGGCGCGAGATCTCGTCGAGGCTCAGCAGGGTCTTGCCGAGCAGCATCGACTCGGCGGGCAGGCGCAGGCCGGTCTCGGCGGCCACGCGCGTCATCTGCAGCACGAGCCGTCCCGTCGCGAGCTGGCTCACGCTGGCGTCGCGCTGCCCGCCCACGAGCTCCCGCATCCGCCGCTCGAACTCCTCCGGCCGGAAGTCGTCGCGCGCCTCGCCGAGCCGCACGGCGTGCTTGGCCGCTTCGTCGCCGCGGCCCTCGGCGATGGCCGTCAGGAGCTGGAGCAGGAGATCCTGAAAGCGCGGGGTGAGGTGCGCGACCATGCCGAGGTCCAGCATGGCCAGGCGGCCGTCGCGCGTGACGAGCAGGTTGCCGGGATGCGGATCGGCGTGGAAGAAGCCGTCCACGAAGATCTGCTGCAGATACGCCGCGAACAGCGCGTCGGCGAGCTCACCGGCGGCGATCTCCGACAGCACCAGGGGGCTCAGCGCCGTCACCTTGGTGCCCGCCACGTAGTCCATCGTCAGCACGCGCGAGGTCGAGTAGTCGGCCACGGGCTGCGGCACGAACATGCGCTTGAACGCCTCGAGATTTCGGCCCAGGATCCTGAGGTTCTCCGCCTCGATGCGATAGTCCAGCTCGCGCAGCAGCGTGGCCCGGAATTCCCGGACGAGCCGGCCGACCTCGTAGCGCGCGGCCGTCGCCGAGACGCGCTCCGCGAGCGCGGCGACCGACTCGAGCACCTCGAGATCGTCGGCGGCCTGGAGGCGGACACCCGGACGCTGCACCTTGACGGCCACCGCGCGGCCGTCGCGGAGCACCGCGCGATGCACCTGCGCCAGCGAGGCGGCCGCGAGCGGCGCCGGATCGAACTCGCGGAATGCCTTCGAGGTCCGGGCGCCGAGCTCCTCGTGCAGCGTCTTCTCGACGTCGGCGAAGGGAATCGGTCCGACCGAGTCCTGCAGCCGGGCGAGCGCCGACAGGTAGGGGTCGGGGAGCAGATCGGCGCGCGTCGAGAGGACCTGGCCGAGCTTGACGAAGGTGGGGCCGAGACGCTCGAGGTCGCGCGCCAGCTCTTCCGGCGCCGCCGCGCCCGGCTCGGAGGGCGGCAGGTCTTCCGCCAGAATCTCCTCGAGTCCCGCGCGCGAGAACAGGTCGGAACGACCGTACTTGAAGAGGATCAGCGCGAGATCGCGGTACCGTCCGAGGCGGCGCGGCTGAAGCGACGGCAGCGCCATGCGTCCCGGCGTCAGGCGGCGCGGCGGCGGCCCGACCGCGATTTGCCCGGCGCCTGTCGCGGGCCCGGCCTCGCGCGCGGCGCCGCACGCTTCACGCGCTGGGCCGCGTCGCGAACGACCTCGCTCGCGGCCTTCGCCGTCTCCTCCGTCGCCTGCGCCGCCCCGTCGCTCGTCGCGCGACCGCCCATCACGGCGCCCCTCGCGAAGCCCCTGGCGAGTCCCTGGGTGAGGGCCATAGCCGCCTCGAAGGCACGGACGCCGGCGTCGATCGCGGTCTC
>QHSB01000653.1 GCA_003220335.1 Candidatus Rokuibacteriota bacterium | reverse complement strand
CGCTACGTCGCGCTGTCGCTGCTGCTCGGCGCTATGGTTCCCCTCCTCCTGCTCGGCGTCGGATCCGTCCGCGCTGACGAGGACAATGGATCAAATGGAGGAGCGGTCAGGTTTCTCAGGAGCGTTCCTGTCCCGGGCAGCGCCTTCAATCCTTCCGGGAAGATGTTCGTCTTCGATATCAGCTGGGTCGACCAGGCGACCCAGCTCTACTATCTCGCCGACCGCTCGAACGCCGTCATCGATGTCGTCGACACAAAAACGGACACGTTCGTAAAGCAGATCGCGGGGGGGTTCAAAGGGTTCACCGGCAACAACGACACCTCTGGCCCCAACGGCGTCGTGGTCATCGGGCGCCCCGGACATCAGTTTCTCATCGTGACCGACGGGCCCAGCAGGGTGGTATCCATCAATCTGCAGACGGACACGATTGTCAACGAGGTCTCCACTAGCGGAGCCGACGGCTTCCGTGCCGATGAGCTGGCCTACGACCCCGTGGATAACCTCCTCCTTCCGGTGAACAACGCCGACGACAAGCCGTTCGCGACCCTGATCAAGGTGAATCCGCAAACTGGAGTGCTCACACAGCCCAAGAACATCGGCGGCAAAGGCGACACGGGGGCGGTCAAGAGGATCAATCCGCATACCGCCAAGGTCGAAAAAACGTTCGAGGTGAAGCACTGCCAGCCGGCCGGACTCGCGCTCGGTCCGCACGGCGATCTCCTCGCGGGTTGCAGCGTGATCTTCAACACTGCGGGTACGGTGTGGCTCGGTCTCAACGATCCGAACACCGCTGCGCCCATCCAAGTCATCCTGGACGCAAAAACCGGCGCACACCAGACGATCGTTGCGGGAGTTGGAGGGTCCGACGAAGTGTGGTTCAACCCGGGCGACGGACGGTACTACACGGCCTCTCGCGCGAATCCTGGCGCGGTGCCCAACGGGTCTAATCCAACGACCAATCCCGTGCTCGGTGTCATCGACGCCGAGAGCCAAACGTTGGTGCAACTTGTTCCGACGTTCAACACTCCGAATCCGACTCAGCCGCCCCCGCGGGGGACCGCGCACTCGGTGGCTGTCAACGCCCATAACAACCACGTATTCGTGCCGCTACCCGCCAACAACGTCTTCCCGGGCTGCCTGACAGGTTGTATCGCGGTCTTCGGGACGCCGCGGAACGACGACTGAGGTCGGAGGGCAACCACGACCGGTAGGGCGTAGTCCTCGCGGGGCATCGGTGGGCGCTCGAGCGCCCACCGATGTTCATTCCGCTCGTCTTACTTCAGCACGGCTTCCGCGATCCGCGTGAGCTGTGCCGCCATCTCGGCGTCCGTCTTCATCGACTCGGGCCGCACGATCACGCGGGCGGCGCCGGCGTCGAGGTAACGCCGGATGAGATCGCGATCCGGTGGCTGACCAAAGACCGAGATGGTCAGCTTCGACGGGTCGCGCCCGGCGTCCTTGGCGAGCCGCTCGAGCGTGACGCGGCTCTCGCGAACCTGCTCCGGCGTGATGCGGTTCGGCAGCCAGCCATCGCCCCACGCGACCACGCGCTGGAGCACGTTCGTGGCGGCGCCGCCCAGCAGCACCGGCGGGTGCGGCTTCTGCGCCGGCTTCGGGTTCGACTTCACGGGGGGAAAGTCGTAGTACTTGCCGTGGAACTCGGCCTCGGGCTTCGTCCACAGCTCCTTCATGGCGAGGATCGACTCGCGCGTCTGCGTCCAGCGGTGCGCGAAATCGCCGCCCATGATCTCGGTCTCCTCCTTCAGCCAGCCGGCGCCGATGCCGAAGAGAAAGCGCCCACCACTGAACAGGTCGAGCGTCGACACCTCCTTGGCGAGCAGCAGCGGGTGCCGCTCGGGGACGAGCACGATCCCGGTCGCGAGCTTGATGCGGCTCGTCATGCCGGACGCCCGCGCGAGCGCGACGAACGGGTCGACGAAGTGCGCGTAGGTTTCGGGGATCACGCCGTCCGGCGAGCCGGCGAAGCGGCTCGTCGTCTTCACCGGCAGAAAGGGATGCTCGGCGCAGAAGAACGACTCGAAGCCGAGCTCCTCGGCCTTCTTGGCCATGAGGCCGGGGTCGACGAGGTACGCGGGCAGCGGGACGGAAACGCCGACGTTCATGTCAGTCTCCCCACACGTCGCGAGCCACCTCGACGACGCGCTCGAGCTTCTTCCACTGCTCGTCCTCGGTCAGCGTGTTGCCGTGATGCGTGCTGGCGAAGCCGCACTGGGGCGACAGGCCCAGCCGCTCCAGGGGCACGTACTTCGCGGCCTCGTCGATGCGGCGCCGCAGGGCGTCCTTCGATTCGAGCACGCCCGACTTGGTGGTGACGAGGCCGAGCACGACCTTCTTGTCGCGCGGCAGCAGCCGCAGCGGCTCGAAGCCGCCGGCGCGCTCCGTGTCCCATTCCATGAAGTAGCCGTCGACGCCGGTGGAGAACATCGCCTCCACGACCTCGTCGGCGTAGCCGCCCGCCGCGAACCACGTGCTCCGGAAATTGCCGCGGCACGTGTGCATGGTCACCCCCAGGCCCGCGGGGCGATTCGCGAGCGCGCCGTTGATCAGGTCCGCGTAGGCGCGCGGCAGCGTCGCGGGATCGTCGCCGTTGGCGCGGAAGTTGTCGCGGACCTTGGCGTCGCAGAGGTAGCCCCAGCTCACGTCGTCGAGCTGCAGATACGCGCAGCCGGCGCCCGCGATGTGGCCGATGGCCGTGCGGTAGGTCGCCGCCGCATCATGCCAGAACCCCGCGAGATCGGGATACGCGTCGCGCGAGATCGCGTTGCGGCCGCCGCGCATGTGGAGCATGGCCGGCGACGGGATCGTCAGCTTGGGCGTGGCCTTCGCCACCGATTTCAGGAACGCGAAGTGATCGACCATGATGGGCCTGCTGCAGCGGACCTTGCCGGTGATCGTCGCCATCGGCGGCACGTCCTCGGCGGCGAACACCATGCCGACCGGCGCCGTCATGCCGACGCCCTCGAGCTGCGCCATGAAGTCGAGGTGCCAGAAGTCGCGGCGGTACTCGCCGTCGGTGACGACGCGCAGGCCGAGCGATTCCTGCTTCGCGACGGCCGCGCGGATGCACCGGTCCTCCACGTCGTTGAGCTGCGCCGCCGTGATGGTGCCGGCCTTGGCCCTCGTACGCGCCTCGCGGAGCTCG
>QHSB01000652.1 GCA_003220335.1 Candidatus Rokuibacteriota bacterium | reverse complement strand
CTTCAAGAGATCCTGTCGCAAGTCCCGGTGCCGATCCCGATCATCTTCATCACGGGCAATCCCGACGTCCCGACGGCGGTGAAGGCGATGAAGGCCGGCGCCGTGGACTTCCTCTCGAAGCCGTTCAGCGAGGAGGAGCTCTTCGGCGCCGTCGAGCGGGCCCTCGCACTACGCTCGGCTTCAACGGACCAACGTCGTATGGCGCACCGCCGTCGATGATTCACTATCTGCGGGCGGACCGGACGAGCGCGGTACCCAAGAACGCTGCGGTCCAGGGAGGACCGGCGGTGGCGACGGGTCCCGACTCTGTGGTGTACGTCGTGGACGACGACGAAAGCATCCGTCGCTCGCTCGCCCGCAACATGCGTGCGGCCGGCCTGACCGTGGAAACGTTCTCATCCGCGCAGGCCTTCCTCGCCCACGACCTGCCCGATCGAGTGGCGTGCCTCGTGCTCGATGTTCGCCTGCCCGGCGCCAGCGGTCTCGACCTTCAGACCGCCCTCCTCGAGGCCAACCGCGCCATGCCCACCATCTTCATCACCGGATTCGGCAACGTGCCGATGAGCGTGCAGGCCATGAAGGGCGGCGCCATCGATTTTCTCCAGAAGCCGTTCGACGAGAACGAGCTGTTGAGCGCCGTCGAACGCGCGCTGGCGCGCGGACGCCAGGCCCGCGCGGAGCGCGCCGAACGGCTCATCATCCAGCGCCGCTTCGATACGCTGACGCGCCGCGAGCGGGAGGTGCTCGAACTGGTTGTGGCCGGCCTGCTGAACAAGCAAATCGCCTTCAACCTCGGGGCCGCGGAGAAGACCGTCAAGATTCACCGTGGCCGGGTCATGCACAAGATGCAGGTCGAGTCGGTGGCGGACCTGGTGCGCATGACCCAGCGGATCGGCATCGAGCCCTCCAAGACGTCCTAGGCCGCCGCCGCTAGGACCAATGTCCGACTATCCCGAACCCGTGTTTGAGTAACATATCCAGCCCCCGCAACCGACGAAGACAAGGGGAGGAAACATGCGGACGGCGCCGAACTCAGCCGCGAGCTCGATGTCTCGCCCGGCGTGATTCGCAGCTGGAAGCGGTCCGCCGAGGCGGGAGCGACCACCGCCGTCCAGGCCAGTGAGGACGTCGTCGCCGCCAGCCAACGAGCTGATGCTACCGCCGCGGGTCCCGGCCATCATGCGCTTGTTGTGGTTCGACAGCGTCTGAGGGCCCGAACGCCGTTACACGCGCGTGCTGGCTACGACCAAAGTCCGATTTGCCGCCTGGGCGGAATCTCGCACGATCGAGCGTCTAGTTTGTCCGGACTCGTAATAGTGTTGACACTTCCCGTGAACGAAGAGGAGGGCCATCTGTCCTATCTTTCCCAGAGTGCTTACCCGGCCAAGGGAACCACTGTGGGAGGACGGACTGATGACCCTCGACGAGAGCGTACACGGAATGCGCCTGCGCGTCATCGAGCGCGCGCAGGTGCACGGCAACGTCAGCGCGGTGTGTCGCGAGCTGGGGATCTCGCGGACGGTTTTCTATCGCTGGCGCCAACGGCTGGAACGCTACGGGGTCGACGGCGTCCACCCGCGCCGGCAGCGGGCCCAGGCAGGACGCCCGGTGACGACGACGCCGGAGGTAGAACGCCTGGTGCTCGGGATCGCGATCAGCGCGGCCACGTGGGGCTGCCGACGGATTGCCGCCTATCTCGCGCGGACCTGGCGGGTGCGCCTGGCGCCCAGCACCGTGCAGCGGCTGCTGCGCCGGGTCGGACTCGCCACGCGGCGCGCGCGGCTGACCGTGCTCGAGCAGCAGGCGGCGCGCACGGCCGGGCTGCTGACGGAACGCACCCGGCAACGCCTCTGGCGTGCTCGCTACGGCCGCACGCGGCACGTCGAGGCGACGGAGCCGGGCGAACTCGTGTGCCTGGACACCTTCTATATCGGCAACCTCAAAGGCGTCGGCAAAGTCTGGCAGATCACGGCGTGCGATGCGGCGACCTCGTACGGGCTGGCTGGCCTGCTGCCGGCTCACGACGCCGCGGCCGCCGCCGCGTTCCTGCGCGAGATCGTCGTCCCGCACTTCCAGCGCGCGGGCTGGCGGGTGCGCCGTGTGCTCACCGACGGTGGCCCGGAGTTCAAGGGAGCCTTTGATGCCGCCTGTCGTCAGCTCAGTCTCCGGCACACCCGCACTAAACCTCGCCATGCCTGGACGAACGGTTTCGTCGAACGGCTGCAAGGTACGATTCTCCAGGAGCTCTGGCGGGTGGCCTTCCGGCGCCGCTACTTCACCAACCGCGCGGCTCTGCAGCGGACCCTCGACGGCTTCATGCGGTACTACAACACAGAGCGCCCGCACCAAGGCTATCGCGTCCGCGGTCGAACCCCGGCCGCGCTCGTCTGGGGTGTGGCTGCGCAGTGATCTCATTCGTC
>QHSB01000651.1 GCA_003220335.1 Candidatus Rokuibacteriota bacterium | reverse complement strand
CCGCGCGGCGGATTCGCGATCGAGCTGTAGAGACCGAATTTCATGGCTCACCTCTCGGCGCCTTGCCGGACATCCGTTCGATTCGCGCCCATTCCGCATCGGTCACTGGCATCACGGACAGCCGCCCGATGCGCACGAGCGGGAAGTCCTTGAAGCCTGGATCTGCCTTGACCTCGGCGAGCGTCACGGGCCTCGGAAGCCGCTTGACCGGCGCGACATCGACCGCGACGTACTTTCCGCTCGGATCTTCGGGATCCGGATAGGCATCGGACACCGCTTTGACGATGCCGACCACCGCCCTCTCGTCTCCGGAGTCGTAGTAGAAGATGCGGTCGCCCTTCTTGCCTGTGGGGCGCGACAGCGCGACGTCACGCAGCCGGCCGATGCCGTTGGCGCCCCAGCGCCGGCCCCACTCCGCCTCGTATTCCTCGAGATGACCGAAGCGATGGAGCTGGTAGACGTCGGGCGGGAAGTCTCCGCGGTAGTCGGGATAGCGAGTGAGATCGAAGCGATTGATCTGGGCGGCGTCGTAGCGCATGGGCGCCGAGAGTATCCGGACGGACCCCGCCCGTCAAGAAAGGTGGCGCTCGACGAGCGCCACCTCGCTGAAATCGCCTGGCTGCGCGCTACGCCGTTTGCTCCAATCACTTAGCGGTCGTCACTGTCCCGGCCGGCTGAGGCGGGAACTGCAGGGTCGACCGGCACCCGGAACCCGCTCAGCACCCACGCCCGCTGACTCGGTGCAAAGCGCGGCGCCAGCAATCCATCGTTGATTTCCCGCGTGACGGCGAAGCGGTTGAACGCCGTCGGGGGCAGGAAGAGGCGCGCATTGTCCGGGAACCCGTCCGACGGGGTATCGATGTCGCCTTCCACCGCGGAGATGACGCCGTCACCGTCCGAGTCGACGCGGGCGACTTCGGCAGCATAGGCATCGAAGAGCCGTGTTTGAAGATTGGTCACACGCGGCTCGAACGACGCCCGGCGCTCATAGACGTCCAGATAGATTTCGTTGGCCAGACCACTGGGAATGTTGCGGAAGCGAAATTCGCGCTGCCTATCGACGTCCCCGTCAAACTTATCGGGATCGCGTGGAAGGTTGGGGTTGTCACCGAACACCTGAGGCTCGTTTTGGATCCCCGCAGGCCCCGAGCCGGGAACGATCGACTGCAGCTTGCCGATCTCGCCGTCTTTGAAGGCGTCGGGAGCCTGGCCGAAATTGTCCGGGAAGCCTCCCGTGAACGGCAGCTCGTAGAGCGGGTGGACCCAGTTCGTGCCGAGATAGTTGAACTCCCAGTAGGAATCGTCGACGGTGAAGATATGTCCCGGCACGTTGTTGCTGGTTCCCATTTTCTTGAGAATCTCCGCGTCGCCGGCGGTGATCGTTCCGAATGCCGCACGACCGCCGGGGCGCGGCGGGGCGGCCGGTGGGACGGTGATGTCGTGGATCATCCACCCTTCATACCAGCCACTCTCATTGTTGATGACGAACAGCGGGGAGATGTCGGTGAACACGTCGTTGAAGGCACGTGGATCATTGGGATCGGTCGGAAGCCCGGGCTTGGGCTCCAGGACCACACGCACGGCGCCAATCGTCGGAAGCCCGCAGTTCCCTCCGGTGACCGTCAGCTGAACATGATCGTTCACGCCGGGGATGAGGGTCGTGAAGACATTAGGTTCGAAGCCGGTCGTGTCCAGCAAGTAATACTGGAACAATTGGCTCGCCCGGTCCGCTTCGGCAAACGCCTGGATCGGCAGGTAGCTGTGCGGGCGATCGGCCAGTTGGATCAGCCGATCCTTCAGCGGCTGGGGGAGATTGACGACATCTCCCCGGCTGGCGACCGCGGCACTATCCGCCGCCGCGTTCGGATTCGCATGGCACGGCGCCGGAGGCGGCTCCGCGTCACACCGGGGTGGAGAGACTAGGGCTGCCGACATCGCGAGCATGAGCGCTACGGCCACAGTGCGAGCGTTCATCACTGAACCTCCCTCGTCTGACGTTCACTTCTTGATCGTTGCGGCGTGCGGTTCAAGCTGGGCTGATCGAGTCATTTGTCGTCGTCGCGCTGGTCTCTTCGGTGACGACGAGTCAAGAAGTTATCGACCACGAAATCAGCGACTTCGCGGCCCAGCCGTTGTCCAGTGGTGAGGTCGAAGCGGAAGTGAGCTCCGGCGAAAATCCGGCTCACCGTAGCCTCTTCCGCGGCCGCCGAGAGGCGCTCGAATGAGCGCTCGACCCCCGGCATGACTTCAGAGGTGACGTT
>QHSB01000146.1 GCA_003220335.1 Candidatus Rokuibacteriota bacterium | reverse complement strand
GATCTGGTCCCACTGATCGACCTGAGCCCGGAACGCGATCACGCCGTCCGTCGAGCAGGTGACGTCGTGGTTCATCTTCGTCTCGGTCTTGACGAGGACGTTGGTCCCCCGCACGAGGTCGACGAGGTACAGAGGGTTGTACTCGGACCGATCGTCCTTGACGTAGACGATGGCGGCGCTGTCCGGCATCCAGGCCGGGCCGCGCTCCACGTCGGGCAGGACACCGGTCGCGACCACCTTGGCCGCGAGTCCGGCGCCCTCGGTGGGGTCGGAACCGTCGGCGGCGACGACCACGATCGCCCACGTCTTGGGATCGCCGGCCGGATTGTAATTGGAATAGAAGGCGATCTTCCGACCGTCCGGCGACCACACCGGTCGCAGGTCGTCGTGGGTCCAGGTCGTGAGCGCGCGCAGCGTCTCGGCGGGCCGGCGCACGTCGTCGATCACGTGAATGTCGTGGTTCTCGTTGTTGCCGTGGAGCATCGTCAGCTTCGTGCCGTCGGGCGACCACTGCGGATACAGAAACGGACTCGTGCCCCACGTCAGCCGCGTCACGCCGCGGGAGGCGACGTCGAGGAGGTAGAGGTCGCCCTTGCCGGTCCGCCCCGAGACGAACACGAGCTGATCGCTCACCGGCGACCAGTCGGCCTGGCCGTCTTTTTCCTTGTGGGTCGTGAGCCGCGTCGTCTTGCCGCCCAGCTCGTGGACGTACACGTCGTAGTTGCCGACGCCGCCGTTGCTGGTGAAGGCGAGGCGATCGCCGGTGGGGGACCACGCGATCCCGGCGTTGTAGCTGACCTCTTCGACGACGCCGGGGAAAAAGAACCTGGGCTCCTTGCCGCCCTCGGACGCCTGGGTGTAGATCGTGTGCACGAGCGTGCCGTCCGCCCGGGCGACCACGATCTCCTTCTTGTCCCCGCGGCTGCGCTCGAACGCGATCAGCTTTCCGGACCGGGTCCACACCGGGTTGGCGTCGTTGCGGCCGGACTCGACGCTGGTGAGCGGACGCACGTAGCGCGGCACGATGACGGCCGGGGCCGCCTGCTCGTCGGGCGCCGCGGCGGGGGGCATCGTGACGAGTGCTGAGGCCAGCACCACGCAGGCGAGGGCACGACGGCGACGCGCGGCGTTCATGGGCGCTATGACGGCTGGTCTTTGATCTGGTCCCAGTACTTGCGCGCTCCCGCGCGGCTCTGCTCGAAGGTCGGATTGCCTTCCAGCCGCTTGGGGAAGAAATCGAAGTACTCGCGCCAGGCGAGGTCGGCGGTGGCCACGAGCGAGGCCTTGCCGGTGACCAGGTAGAGCTTGTGGTACGCGAGGGCCAGGTAGTAGTACGTGTCGTGCAGCGCCTCGTCGTGGTGCGCGGTCGGGAAGAATCGCGTGTTCTGCTTGGCGACCTGGAGGTTCTGCACCGCCTTCGCCAGCGCCTGGGCGGCGCCCTCGCGGTCGCGATCCACCAGGCGGTTGCCCTTCTCGTAATACGCGTGCCCGAGGTTGGTGAACGCCACCGCGAACTGCTTGTAGATGAGGTCCTTGTTCTGGGGCAGCATCAGCACGCTCTCGAATTCGCGGACGGCGGCCTCGTAGTCGTTCTTGTCGTCGAGGTAGATCTGGCCCAGCCGCGCGTGGGCCTCGGAGTAATCGGGGTGCGTCTTGTCCGTGCTGGCATAGGCCTGGATGGCGGCGTTGGTATCGCCCTGCTGGGCCGCGCGCTCGCCGATCTTCAGATAGTCCTTGTGGAGCACGATCCGCCGCTCGCCCGTGCGGTCTTCCACCTTCTTGTCGAACTCCACGACCTCTTCCCAGTCGCGGTAGTCCTCCCCGACGGTCAGCTTGACGGTGTGGAACCCGAGGCTGACCGGCTTGCCGTCGAGCAGCGGGGTCTTGCCCAACGCATCACCGTCCACGAGGACCGCGGCGCGAGACGGCTCGGAGTCGACCCTGAAGACGGCGTTGTTGACCGGGAGGACGAACTCCTTGCCGCCCTGGCCCTTGTCCATGCGGAGCCGGTCGGTCACCTGCTGGTAGCCGTGCCGGTAGAGGACGATGTCGTAGTTCTTCCCCGGGCGCAGCCGCACTTCGGCCCGCCCGTCGGCGCCGGTCGTGCCCGCCCAGTCGCCGTTGAGGTAGATGTTCACGCCCGGCAGCGGAGTCAGATCGGGCGCCAGCCCGCCCTTGGCCGACAGGGTGACCGAGCTGGCGGAATCGTCACCGTCCCCGCCCTGATGGCCGCGACGCACGACCCGGTCACCGGGAGTCACCGTCCGGCTCTTGCCGATGTTTTCGAGCTCGGCCCAGGCGCCGGCGTCCTCCGCGCGGTTGACGCGCAGGCGGCCGACTTCGCGGGATCGCGCCTGGCGCGAGTCGCCCTTGGCCGCGTCCGCCGCAAGCAGCGCGAACTCCGTTCCGCGCCCGACGCGGTAGGGTCGGCCGAGATTGAGCCGGTAGCGCTCGCCGTCCACCGCGACCACCGTGCCCTCGAAGGGGAACCGCTCCATGACGTTGGCGACGACCTCACGGACGGCGCTGTTGATCGCCCCCGCGTCTCGTGCGCGCGCGATCTGGCTCCAGACGAGGCTTCCGCTGGCCGTGTAGAACTTGGCCTCGATGATGAGGCCTTTGTCATCGCGGGCGACGCTGCCGAGCACGATCATGTCGACCGTGCGGCGCAGCGGCGTGTCCTGCCAGCCCTTGGTGGCGATCCGGTCGATGCCGACCTTCAGCCGCTTGACCTCGCTCTCGAGGTCGGCGACCGGCACCTCGCGGAACACGGAGGCCTTGAAGAGGTGGGCCGTGACGGCGGATTCCGCCTGGGAGGCGACGTCCTTGAGATCCGCGCCGGGAGTGTTGCCCACGAACCGGTGCACGCCGACCCGGATGGGCCGGGGCGTGGCCGGGGCGAAGGCGCGCTGCACACTGACCTGGCCCTCGAGGACGACGGCCGTCTTCCACTCGGTGGGGAGGTAGCCGGGCGCCGACAGCGCGACCTGCGCCCTGCGGCCCGGCGCCCCGTCGTACGTATAGGTGTAGTTCCCCCGATCGTCGGTCTTGCCCAGCGGCCGGCCGTCGATGCTCACCGCGACGCCGGGCACGCCGGCCCGGACGCCGTACTCGTCGCTGCTGGCGGTCACGGTCAGGACGGCCCGCCGGGCCAGCGCGACCTGCAGCCGCTCTCCCGCCTGCACGGCCGCGCTCTTCTGCCAGGCCGCATAGCCGGACTTGCTGACCGTGAGGGTGACGCCTTTCGCGGGCAGCGTCGTGTATTCGTGAACGAGCTCGCCCTTGGCGTCGGTCTTGCCGAGCTCCTTGTCGTTCAGCTTGACGGTGGCGTCGGTGACGGGCGTCCCGCCCTCGTTCACGGCCACGGTGAAGTAGCGGGTCACCGCGAGATCGGCCTCGAAGGAATACCGGTCGACGACCTTGCCGTCCTTGCCGAGCTTTATCAGGAACGTCGTCTTCCAGGGCTTGATGTGATGCCCCGACAGCTCCTTGCTCACGAGGACTTCGACCTCGGCGCCGGCGTTCCGCCTGATCGGCTTGGCGAGCACGCCCGTGCCGTCCGTCACGCCGAACTCCTGGCCGTCGACCGTGACGGTGGCGCCGGCCACCGGTTGTCCCTCCATACGGGCCTTGATTTCGAGCTGCACCTGCTGACCGCTGCAGGCCGCGAGAAGCAGGGCGGCCGCCGCGGCGATCCCGTACCGGACTCCGTGCCTGATCATGGTCCCCCTACATCGTGGGCGGTTGGATGTTCACTTCACCGGGATTGATGATCTTGTCTTCGTCGGAGCGAGAACCCTGGATGGTCTTGCGCCTGGCTTCCTGGATCTTCTTGAGCTTGAAGTCGATTTTCTTGCTCGTGTGCTTGCCGATCTCGACCGTCTGCGTCTCCGTCTCGTACCCGATCCGGCTCGCTTCCACCTTATAGGTCCCGGGACGCAGCCGATCCTTGGCCGATTCGAACTTGCCCTGGGCGTCCACCGTCACCGCATGGGAGGCCTGCTCGACGGCCGCCGTCGTGTTGATCATGTTGACGACGGTGCCCTGGGCGCTCTCGTTCGCCACCGGCTGCAGGCCGGTGTCGACGAGCTGGACACTGCCCTGGATCTTCGCCGCACAGCCCGTCAACGACACCATCAGCACCAGCGCGGCGATCGCTCCCCAGCTCCGATTCGTCATGCCCATGTTGTCTCCGCGCGAAGAAATGTCGGCGGCAATTCGGTTCTGTTCATTTCTGCATTCTAGGAGAGAGGCGGGCACCGGACCAAGCACTGCATTGCGTTCCACGCGCGCCGGCCTCACTGATGATCGAAGAGGGCCGTCGTGAACGCCGGAACGGCACGGGTTCGGACCACCATGGCACGGCGAGAGTCTGACTGGCATCGCGAGGGCCGCCTTTCGAGAGGCCCGCCTAGAGGTCTAGGCGGGCCTCTCGCGGCAACATCAGGCCTTCTTCATCGGTGCCCCGCAGCAATTCGTGAACTTCGGTGACGTCTTTCCGCACTTCGTGCACTTGAACTGGTCGGCCATCGCTTGCCACCTCCTTCCCGCCACTGCATCGGAGAATGACGTCGGATGCGGTCGGTCGGCTGCGACGGAGGCAGCAGCACCGACCATGCCACTTGGGCGCGCCCCGCGGCTCAGGGCGAGGACTGAACGGACTCCAGGAAGCTCAGGACCCGCGAGATGTCTTCCTGCTTGAGGATCTCCTTCCACGGAGGCATGCCCTTGGCGGTCCGTCCCTCGCTGACCGTCTCGTAGAACACCGCCGTCATGCGCTCGCCGTAGCGGATGCGCAGGCGTCGCAGATCGCGGGCCGGCTCGGGACTGTGCGCGTTCGGCGAGTGGCAGTGCGAGCAGTGCTGATTGAACACGGTCCGGCCGGCGGCGACGGCGTCGGCCGTCGACACCGGCGCCGCCGCCGGCGGCGCCGCGGTGACGTCGACGGCGGCGGCGAGCGGAAACCCGTAGTGCTCGGCCGCACGGCGGATCTCGGCATCGAGATGACCGAGCGCCTCGTCGATCCGACGCAGTAAGGTGTCGTCACCCTTGCGGACGCCGATACCGACGCGCCATTGCAGGCCTTCGCCCGCGACGGGGACGACGCGATAGGCGCTCGCGAATTTCCTGGCGTTGAGATACCCCGCCATAGGTCCCCACACGAACGCCGCATCGACCTCGCGCCGGGCCAGCGCCTCCACGGCTTCCTCGGCGGATCGGAACGTCGAGACGTTGAAGCCGTCCTTCGAGGCGAGGAGTGACTGGGCCGGCGTCCTGAACTCCACGGCGAGACGATGCGGCTTCAGATCGTCGAGCCGAGCGAAGGCCAGCGACGCAGGCGCCATGATCGCGTACCCGACGTCCAGGAATGGTCGAGAGACGCTGACTCGGCGATCCATGTACCCCGCGTCGGCCGGCAGCCCCACGTGGGCGTCGCAGGTATCGGCGAGGAGCGTGTTGCGCACCGCGCGGGCGCCATAGAAGGTGCGCCACCACACCACGTCGGTCGTCATACCCAGACGGGCGGCCAGGAGCGCGCCGACGTCGAGATAGAAGCCACGCTCGGGACCGGTCGCGCTGCTGAAGGGCAGGTTGTCGGGATCGGCACAGAGCCGCAGCGTGCCGGCGGGCGGGCCGGCGACCGAGACGGACGCGGCGAGCGCCGCCGCGACGAGGAGCACGCCGAGCAGGCCGCGAATCATGCGCGACGGCTCCCGCCCCGGAGACCTCGGCTACGGCGACGGCAGCTCGAACACGAAGAGCGCGCCGCCCTCGGGGCTGGCCGCCACCATCTGCTCGCCCATCTTTCCGAAGAACGGCGGGATGGCGAACGTGCGCCCCGAAACCACCGCGACGTACTGCTTGCCATCGATCGCATACGTGATCGGCGCCGCGCTGATGCCGGAGCCGGCCATGAACTTCCACAGCGTCTGTCCCGTCTTGGCGTCGAGCGCCTTGAACCAGCCGTGGATGTCGCCGTGGAAGACGAGCCCGCTCGCCGTCGTGGTGATGCCGCCGAGGTACGGCAGGTCGTCGGTGTTGCCCCAGACCTTCTGCTGCTTGATCGGGTCCCAGGCGATGACTTCCCCGAGATGGCCGCCCGGCCCCCACTTGCCGAGCTCGAAGTCCGCCCCGAGATAGAAAGCGCCGCGCTTGTAGTCCACCTGGGCCAGGTTCATGTCCATGCAGATGTTCAGCGTCGGCATGTACACGAGCCCGGTCTGCGGGCTGTAGCTCATCGGCATCCAGTTCTTGTTGCCGATGGCCGACGGGCAGACGTCCTTGGCGCGGAAGCCGAGCCGCGGGCGCTTCTCGGGCACCTCGATCGGCCGGCCGGTGGCCATGTCCATTCCGCTCGTCCAGTTCGCGGTCGCGAAGAGCTTGGCCGAGATCAGCTGGCCGGTCTTCCGGTTCAGGACGTAGAAGAACCCGTTGCGGTCCGCTTTGAAGAGCACGGGCGTCTTCTGCCCGTTGATCTCGACGTCGGCCAGCACGTTTTCGTTGACGCCGTCATAGTCCCAGGCGTCGTGCGGCGTCGACTGGTAGTACCAGGCCAGCTTCCCCGTGTCCGCGTCGATCGCCACCGTGCTCGACGAGAACAGATTCGTGAACTGGCCGTAGTTCGAGCTGTCCGTGCCGCGCACGGCCGCGTTCCACGGCCCCGGATTGCTGGTGCCGTAATAGATGAGGTTCAGGCTGGGGTCGTAGGACCCGATCGCCCACGCGACGGCGCCGCCATACTTCCAGGAGTCGCCCTTCCACGAATCGTTGCCGGGCTCACCTGGTCCGGGCACCGTGTAGAAGCGCCACACCTCTCGCCCGTCCGCCTGGTTGTAGGCCACGATATATCCGCGCGCGCCATACTCGCCGCCCCCGAAGCCGGTGACCACGAGATTCTTGGCGAGCGTCGGCGGCGAGGTGATGACCGAGCCCTGCGTGTGGTCGACGACCTGCGTCTTCCACACTTCCTTGCCGGTCGCCGCGTCGAGCGCGACCAGCGCGCCGTCGAGCCGTCCCACGAAGACGCGCCCGTTGGCGTAGGCGACCCCACGGTTGTTGACGTCGCAGCAGGCGTACTGATCGATGCCGGCCGGGACCTCCGGCGAGTACCGCCACTTGACGATGCCGGTCTTGGCGTCCACGGCGAAGACGTTCTTCGGACCGTGCGACGACGTCACGAAGAGCGTGTCGCCGATCACGAGCGGCGTGGACTCCTGGGACCGGAGCGAGCCGAGCTGGAGCACCCACGCGACCCTGAGGTTCTTCACGTTGCCCGGGTTGATCTGGGTAAGCGTGCTGTAGCGCGTGTTGCCCGGGTCGCCGCCGTACACGGGCCAGCCCGATTGCGCCTGGGCCGTCACGGCAAGGCCCAGGACGACCGCGAACGCGATGATGGACGAAAGGGCGCGCTTCTTCATCGCAAACCTCCTGGAGAGCGGGGACACCGGCGCATCTCTTCCCCTCGCTGTTCGGGGCGCTGCGAGGCCAATCGGTGCGGGCCGAAAGCAGCGCGAGACTAGGGCGCGCCGCTGGGCGTTGTCAAGCGCGACCGGACCCTGCGCGCACGTCCGCCGGGGGCGCGGCGCGCGCTTCGCTTCAGCGCAGTCGCTGGGACCGGCCCAGGCTGGCGGCGATCAGGTGGTCGAGGTAGCGGAGGTCGAACGGTTTGGGAACATACCCGAACGCCCCGTTTCGGATCGCTTCGACCGTCACCGGCAGGTCGAGGTTTCCGGTGACCATGATGACCACGATGGATTGGTCGATCTTCATGATCTCTTTCAGGGCTTCGACACCGTTCATTCGTGGCATGTGGATGTCCAGAAGCACCACGTTCGGCCGCTGCCGCGCGACGGCGGCGAGCGCATCGGTCCCGTTCGTTGCGGTGTCGACCTCATAGTTGGAGCCCAGGAAGTACGTGGTGAGCATGTCGAGGAGGTCAAGCTCGTCATCGACAATCAGGATGCGCGTGCCCGGCTTGACCACCGCCGCGAACCGCGGATGCTGCTCAGACGGCCGGCGACCGGCTATGGCACCTCCGACGGTCGGCGGCACGTTCATGCTGGGGCGTCGAGCCGTGGTAACGCTTCGGACTCGACGGAGACGAGTTCTTGGATCGCCGGCTCGGCGTCGCACGAAAATGGAACGATGTCGCCATGGTCGTTCGTCGCGTTGATGAGCTGCAATACCCCGTCGATCGGCGACCGGAGCGGCACCACGAGCATCGAGACAGTTCGAAAGCCCGACCGGGCATCGATGCGCGGATCGAAGGCGTACGGCTTGTCGGCCGGGATGGCGTAGGCGTCGGGGATGTCCAGTGTCATCCCCGTGAGTGCGACATACATGGCGACGCTGGGTTCGGTCGAGCGCAGCGGGATCCGCGTCAACAGGTCGGCGGAGGCCGCGTGGCCGACGGAGTGCGCCAGCGTGTCATTCTGGGTGACGAGGAACACGAGCCCCTCGGCTTCTCGGCGATAGACGGTCCCGGCTTGCGCGCGTGTGCATCGACGCGCAACGCTCAGCAAGTTCGTGACGGTGGCCAGGGTCAGTACATCCATGGACCGAGCCTCTATTCGGGTTGTCGCACCAACTGCGCTCGCGGCCGGCCCGATGGGCTTTCCGCGATCACGGTCGCCCGGATGCGCGCCTCGAGACGCTCGAGGCCGAGGTCGGCGAACGACCAGGTGATGTCGTTGCGCGGGCCCTCGAAGTAGCGATACGTGCCGCCGCCGCGATCGATGTGGCCCCAGACCACGCCGTCGACGACGACCTCGATACGCCAGGCGTCGGGGCTGTCGACTTCGCGGAAGCCGACGAGGGCCGTCTGCAACATCACGCGGCCCGCCCGCCGAGCGCTGCGGTGACGGCTGTCTCCAGCTGTGGCAGCGGGATCGGCTTGTGCAGGACGGCGATGCCGGCCTCGCGGACACGACAGAGGTCCTCGTCGTCCGGCGCCGATCCGGTCAGCACGATCAGGGGCAGCACCGGATCGATGCTCCGCAGCCTGGCCGCGAAGTCCCAGCCGCGCAACCCCGGCAGGCGGAGATCGCTCATCACGAGATCGAACCGGGTGCGGGCGATGAGGGCGAAGGCCTCATCGGCATTGCTGGCGGCGCCCACCTGGTAGCCGAAGACATCGAGCGCGTCACTCATGAACGAACGGATCTCGGGCTCGTCATCCACGATCAGGATGCGAGGCTGCTTGGACGTCATCGTGGTCCTCTGGAGCAACGGCGATGCCAGGCCGGGGACCTCACCTAAAAGAGTGAAAAGACAGTCGTGACGCCGCGGGGGCTCCGCGCTGGTTGGGCGATTGTCACTCACCGGGCCGTGTACGGCGGCAAGGAATCGACCGACAACGACTGATGACGCGCGGGCCCCGACGACGGGCCCGCGCGCCGGCGTTCACTCCTTGGGTACGAGGACGATCTCGATGCGGCGGTTCTTGGCGCGGCCTTCCAGGGTCGCGTTGTCGGCCACGGGCTTGAACTCGCCGAAGGCGGCGGCCGAGAGGTTGCCCGACTCGATGCCCTGCTTCTGGAGATAGCGGGACACGTTGATCGCGCGCGCGGCCGAGAGCTCCCAGTTCGTGGGATAGCGCTGCGTGAGCGGGCCCACGATGGGCTTGTTGTCCGTGTGGCCCTCGATGCGGATCGACTTGTCGTTCACCGTCTTGAGGATCTCGATGACCTTGCCGAGGACCACGAGCCCCTCGGGCTTCACCTCCGCCTTGCCCGAATCGAAGAGGATCGCTTCGACCATGTTGACGGTGAGCTTGCCCTTCAGCTCGGAGATGGTGACCTGTCCCTTGTCGATCTCACCCTTCATCTTCGCGACGAGCTGCTCATAGGTCGAGCT
>QHSB01000145.1 GCA_003220335.1 Candidatus Rokuibacteriota bacterium | reverse complement strand
CATGCTCCCCGCCGGCGCTGCCGAGGGCGATCGCGGCGTGGTCCGCGTGCCCCGCATGCAGATGCGCGACAACGACGACGCCATCGAGCTGACCGCCGAGCTGCCGGGGATCGAGCCCGATAAAGTGAAGGTCGAGCTGGAAGACGACACGCTGACCATCAGCGGCGAGGCCGAGGCCAAGGAAGAGCGCGAGGACGCGCGGATCGAGCGCTACGTCGGTTTCTATCGCCAGATCCCTCTTCCCGACAGCGTCGACGCCGACCAGGCGCAGGCGTCGTACAACAACGGCGTCCTCACCATTCGCTTCCCCAAGCGCGCCGAGCGCAGCAACGCCAAGCAGATCCCGGTCACCACCATCATCAAAGGAGCCGGCCATGGACCTCATCGGCAAGTATCTCGGCATCTGGGTCACCCGCGACGACATCGTGGAAATCTTCGGCCTGCACCCGGCCAGCACGGCGAAGGTCTTCATCGTCGGCGGCGAGGTCATCGGCGCCATTCCCGCCCTCGGCCTCTTCATGCGGCTCGACACCGTCGCCGTGTCCGGCGAGTCGGAGGACATCTTTCCCGACGTCGCCAAGGATCGGCGCGCCGCCTGAGCGAGGGCCGGCACCTGCATCCCTCTGCTACACTGCACGACCGTGAGCCCCAGCGCCGACCTCCTCGTGCAGCACGACGGCCCGATCGCCACCGTCGTCTTCAACCGCCCCACGATGCGCAACGCCATCAGCTACGCCATGTGGGTCGAGATCGCGCGTCTCACTGAGGGACTCGTCAAGGACGATTCGGTGCGCGGCATCGTCTACCGCGGCGCCGGCACCGTGGCCTTCGCCTCGGGCGCCGACATCTCGGAATTCCAGGAGCAGCGCAAGGACGCCGAGTCCTCGCAGCGCTACGGCGAGGCCACCGCCGCCGCCTACGCGGCGATCCGTGAGTGTCCAAAGCCGACGGTGGCGATGATCTACGGCTTCTGCATGGGCGGCGCGATGGGCATCGCGATGGGCTGCGACCTGCGGTTCGCCGCCGAAGGCTCGAAGTACGGGATTCCGGCGGCCAAGCTGAGCATCGTGTATCCGACCGACGCGATCGGCCAGCTCGTGGACCTCGTCGGCCCCGCGTACGCGAAGGACATCCTGTTCTCCGCGCGCACCGTCGGCGACCGCGAGGCGCTCGCCATCGGTCTCATCCAGCGTCTGGTGCCCGAGTCCGACCTGGAACGCACGACCTACGACTATCTCAAGGCGGTCAGCGAGAACGCGCCCCTCTCGGTGCGAGGCAGCAAGCAGACGATCCAGTTCTACCTCGCCGGGTATACGGAGGAGCGTCGCGGGCGGCTGCGCGAGCTGTCGCGCGAGGCGGCCGCGAGCGAGGACTACAAGGAGGGCACGCGGGCCTTTCTCGAAAAGCGCCCGCCGAAGTTCCAGGGCCGCTGAGTTCCGGTGCGGCTCGAGTTCCTCAGCTCGACGCCGCCGAGCCCGACGGAAGGCAGCGGGACCTGGGTCGCCATCGATGGCCTACTCCGCGGGCTCCGGCACCTCGGCCACCTCGCCCGCCTCCGACCGATCACCGCGCGCAGCGGCGTTCATACCTTCGACCGCTGGCGCTACAACCGCGCCATCGTGAGCGACCCACCCGACGCCGACGTCGTCGTCGGGGTGGACCTCGACGGCTACCAGTGGGCGCCGCGACGCCCGCGCGGCGTGCGCTACGCCGTGATGCTCAAGGGCATCATCGCCGACGAGCTCCGCAACGAGCGCGGGCTCGTGCGCGCGCTGCTGACGCTGCAGGCGCGGTGGGAGCGCGCGAACGTTCACCTCGCGGAGCGGGTCATCGTGCCGAGCCGCTACTCCGCGGACGTCGCGCACGAGGTCTACGGCGCGCCGCGCGAGCGCATCGCCACGGTGCCGGAGCCCGTCGACCTCGCGGAGTGGCGGCGGCGCTTTGCCGAGGCGCCCCGCCGAGAGCCGGGGCCGCCGACCGTGCTCTCGGTCGCGCGCATGTACCCGCGCAAGCGGCTGGACGTCCTGCTGCGGGCCGCCGCCCGCCTGTGTGCGCGAATCCCGGGCGTCCGCGTGCGCATCGTAGGGGAGGGTCCGGAGTCTGTCCGCCTGCGCGGCCTGGCGGCAAGCCTCGGGCTGGAGGGGGTCGTGACGTTTCTGGGCGAGATCAGCCGCTCGGCGCTGGCCGTAGAATATGTGGGTGCCGACTGCTTCTGCCTGCCGACCGTCCAGGAGGGCTTCGGGCTCGTGTTCGCCGAGGCGATGGCCGCGGGGCTGCCGATCGTGGCGTGTCGCGCGGCGGCCGTGCCGGAGGTCGTGGAGGACGGGCGCACGGGGCTGCTGGTGAGGCCGAACGATCCCGAGGAGCTGGCGAGAGCGATGGAGCGAGTGCTGACGAACGCGGGGTTGCGCGCGGAGCTCGGCGGCGCGGGACGCCGTCGGGTCGAGGCCTTCGACCTCGACCGCGTGGCCGCGCGCCTGCTGGAGGCGCTGCCGTGACCGCACAGGCGCGCTCGACGCGGCGCTTCGCGTTCGCCGCCGGCCATCGCTACTGGGTCGCCGACTGGTCGCCGGCGGAGAACGAGACGAGGTTCGGCCGGCTCACGGTGCCGCATGGACACAACTACACGCTGGACGTCAGCGTGCGCGGGCCGATCGACGAGCGCACCGGCATGGTGATCGACCTCGGCGAGCTCAAGCGGATCGTCACCGAGACCGTGGTCGACCGCTTCGATCACGCCGACCTCAATGCCGACCCGCTGTTCCGCGACCGGGTGCCGACGACCGAGAACATCGCGCTCGCGATCTGGGACCTGCTGGCGCCCAAGCTGGGCCCCGATCGGCTCGCCGGCGTGCGGGTCTGGGAGGACGCGACGCTGTTCGTGGACTACGATGGCCGGTGAGATGAGTCGTACCGTCGAGATCACTCGCGTGTACCATTTCAGCGCGGCGCACCAGCTGGCGAACCCGGCGCTGCCGGCGGCGGACAACGCCGCGCTCTACGGGGCCTGCCACCGGCCGCACGGCCACAACTACTACCTGGAGGTCACGGTGGCCGGCGCGCCCGACGCGCGCACGGGCATGGCGGTGGACCTCGAGGCATTGGACGGCCACGTGCAGCAGAGGGTGCTGGATCAGGTGGACCACGCGAAGCTCGAGGAGGTGACCACCCTGGCGGGTGTGATCACGACCGGCGAGAGCCTGGCGCGCGCGTTCTGGCGCACACTGGCGCCGGGGCTGCCGACGGGGCGGCTCTCGCGCATCACGGTGGTGGAGACGGCCAAGAACCGGTTCGAGTACCGGGGCGAGGACGCATGATCGCAAAAATGGTCGAGCAGATCCTGAAGGAGCTGGGCGAGGACGCGCAGCGGGAAGGCCTCGCCAAGACGCCCGAGCGCGTCGAGGCCGCGCTGAAGTACCTCACGTCCGGATACGACAAGAAGGTCGAAGATGTCCTCAACGATGCGCTGTTCGTGGAAGACTACGACGAGATGGTCATCGTCAAGGACATCGACTTCGCCAGTCTCTGCGAGCATCATCTTCTCGTCTTCGTCGGCAAGTGCCATGTGGCCTACATGCCGCGCAAGAAGATCGTCGGCCTCTCGAAGATTCCGCGACTCGTGGACATGTTCGCCAAGCGGCTTCAGGTGCAGGAGCGCCTCACCACGCAGATCGCCAACGCGCTCAACGACGCGCTCCAGCCGCGCGGGGTCGCGGTGGTGATGGAAGCCATCCACACCTGTATGCTCGTACGCGGCGTCGAGAAACAGAACTCCAAGGCGGTGACGTCGGCCATGCTCGGCGCGTTCCGCGACCGGCCGGAGACGCGCGCGGAGTTCATGGAGCTCATCAAGAGCGGACGGGGACTGCAGCTATGAAAGTGCTCGAGGGCAAGGTTGCCATCGTCACCGGCGCCGGCCGCGGCATCGGCCGCGCCATCGCGCTCGCCTTCGCCGCCGAGGGGGCGGCGGTGGCGCTCGCCGCGCGCTCGCGCGCGGAGCTCGCGGAGGTGGCCGGCGAGATCCGGACGGCCGGCGGCGGCCGCGCCCTGGCCATCCCGACCGACGTCACCAACGATGGCGCCGTCGAGGCGCTCGTCGAGCAGACGGCGTCGGACCTCAAGCGCGTGGACATCCTGGTCACCGCCGCCGGCACCGCGTCGTTCGGCTCGCTGGTCGACAGCAAGCCCGCCGACTGGGACACGATGCTGTCGGTGAACCTCCGGGCGGCGATGGTCTGCTGCCGCGCCGTGCTGCCCACGATGCTGCGACAGGGCGAGGGCACGATCGTCAACGTGGCCTCGATCGCCGCCAAGCGCGCGCTGCCGGGCTCGGCCGTGTACACGGCGACCAAGGCGGGGCTGTTCGGCTTCAGCCGCGTGCTGGCCGAGGAGCTGCGCAACAGCGGAGTCCGCGTCGGCGTGCTCATGCCGGGCGCCGTCGACACGCCGCTCTGGGACACGCTCGCGGGCTCGCCGCCGCGCGACAAGATGCTGCGCCCCGAGGACGTCGCGCGGGCGGCCGTGCTGATGGCCGGGCTGCCGCCGCATGCGGTGCTCGAGGAACTCACGCTGCTGCCCGCGGGCGGAATCCTGTGATACGATGACCGTACACGTTCCGGACAAAAGCGTCTTGTTTTACGGGAGGATCGAATGATTACGATGACCGATACGGCCGCCAAGAAGGTCTCTGAGCTTCGGCTCGAGGAAGGCAAGCCGGAGTGGGGCTTGCGCATTCGCATCGTGGGCGGCGGCTGCTCCGGGATGTCCTACGAGCTCGGCTGGGAGGACCAGCCGCAGGCCGACGACGATGTCGTCGAGGCCGCGCAGGGCATCAAGGTCTACGTCGACAAGAACAGCGCCGCGTACCTGACGGGCAGCGAGATCGACTTCGTGCAGAACGACATGATGGGCGCCGGCTTCGCCATCAAGAATCCGAACGTCAAGTCGTCCTGCGGCTGCGGTCAGTCCCACCGCTTCTAAGCAGCACGTGCGCGTCCGCGTCCGCCTCTTCGCCCGGTATCGAGAAGCCACCGGGCACGAGCGGCTGGACGTGGACGTCCCCGAGGGCGGGACCGTCGAGACAGCCTGGAAGGCGATCGTGGCCCGTCATCCCGATCTCGCGCGTTACCGCCCCTACACCCTCTTCGCGGTCGGTCACAATTACGTCGAGCCCGATCATCGTCTGGGTCCCGACGACGAGCTCTGCCTGTTCCCGCCGGTGAGTGGTGGTGCGAGTCTATGAACGATCAGGACATCTACGCCGTCGGGGAGCGGGCGCTTTCCCCCGATGAGATCGCGGCCCGCGTCGACGACCCCGGCGCGGGCGGCGTGGTCATCTTCTCCGGCGTCGTCCGCAACCAGACCGACGGGCGCCCGGTGAAGTACCTCGAGTACGAAGCCCACGCGCCCATGGCCGAGGCGAAGATGCGCGAGATCGGCGACGCGATCCGCGCGCGCTGGGGCGGCGTGCGCCGCGTGGCCATGCTCCACCGCGTCGGCCGGCTCGAGATCGGCGAGGCGTCCGTCCTCATCGCTGTTTCCGCCGCGCATCGTGGGGACGCCTTCGAGGCCTGCCGCTACGCGATCGACACGCTCAAGCGCACCGTCCCGGTGTGGAAGAAGGAGCACTTCGAGGACGGCGAGGTCTGGGTGGGTCTGCAAGGCGGCTGAGCGTGGAGCTCGTCCACGCGGCCGAGAACACCATTCGCCGCCACGCGATGCTCGCGGGCGGCGAAACCGTCTTGATCGGCGTCTCCGGCGGCGCCGACTCCGTCGCCCTGCTCCACGTCCTCCTCGGCCTGGCGCCCGCCCTCGGCCTGCGCCTGCACGTCCTGCACGTCGACCACGGTCTCCGGCCCGACTCCGCGCGCGACGCTGAGTACGTGCGCGCCCTCGGCGCGCGCCTCGGCGTGCCGGTGGAGGTCGTCGGCGTACGGGTGGCTGCCGGCTCGGTCGAGGCGGCGGCGCGCGCCGCGCGGCACGCGGCGCTGGAGGCGGCCGCCGACCGCGTCGGCGCGGCGCGAATCGCGCTCGGCCACACCGCCGACGACCAGGCGGAGACGCTGATCATGCGGCTGCTCGAGGGCACGGGCGTCCGCGGTATGGCCGGAATTCCGCCGGTGCGGGGCCGGCTGATCCGCCCGCTGCTCGAGAGCCGTCACCGGGACGCCGTGGCCGCGCTGGTGGCGGCGGGGATCGAGTGGCGCGAGGATCCGTCGAACCACGAGCCGCGATTTTTCAGAAACCGCGTGCGGCACGCGCTGCTGCCGCGCCTCGCCGAGCAGACCGGTGGCGACCTCGTCGCGCGCCTGGGACAGCTGGCCCGCCGCGCGCGCGAGGCGGTCGACGCACTCGATCGCCTCGCCGCCGTCGAGCTCGCGCGGCTTGCCCACGACGACGACGGCGCGCTGGTGCTGTCACGCTCGGCCCTCGGCGCGCTGCCGCGGCCCGTGGCCGCCGAGGTGCTGCGCGGTGCCGCCGCGCGGCTGGGCAGCCGCGCGCCGCTGCGGGCCTGGGGCCATCGCGGCCTGCGCCGCGTGCTCGCCGAGCCGCCGCCGCGCCGCCCGTTCCGGCTGGGCGGCGTGCTGGTCGAGGTCAGCGGCGACCGCGTGCGCGTCGGCCTCACGCGCGCGCCGGCGCTGACGCAGCGCGAGCTGGCGGTGCCCGGGCGCGTCGAGTTGCCCGAGATCGGCCGCGCGCTCGAAGCGGTGATCGTCTCCGCCGCGGACTACGCGCTGCCGCGCGAGCGCGATCGCGTCGCGTTCGACCTCGCCGGCCTGCCGCCGCGCCTGCTCGTGCGCGCGCGCCGGCGCGGCGATCGCTTCCGGCCCTTCGGGGGCGGCGATCGCCGGCTCAAGTCGTTCCTCATCGACGCGAAGATTCCGCGCTGGGACCGCGACCGGCTGCCGCTCGTCGACGCGGGACAGGACATCCTCTGGGTGGCCGGCGTGCGTCGTGGCGCCGCGGCGCCGGTCACCGCGCGCACCGGCGCCGTGGTCGAGCTGAGGCTGGTTCCGCTGGCGTGACTTCGCCGGCGAGCGGTAAAATGCGCCTCTCCATGAAGGTGATCGCCGTCCTCGTCGTCGGCCTCGTGCTCTGGCCGGCCTTGCCCGCGCGGGCCCAGGCGCCGTCGCCCGCGCGCCCGTCGCGGCCCGCCCCCGCCAGGCCCGAATCGCCGCCGCCCGTGAGGCCCGACGCGCGCGCGATGCTCCGTGTCCTGGAGGACGCGTTCAGCGCCGTCGCCGATCGCGTGACGCCGGCGGTGGTGAACGTCAGCACGGTGGCGCAGAAGTCGTCGAGCAGTGGCGACGACGACCGCCACCGCGAGCTCTTCGGCGACGACCTCGACGAGCGCTACTTCCGGCGCCGCCCGCGCGAGGACGGCCGCGCCAGCGGCTCGGGCGTCATCGTGGATCCGAAGGGATACATCTTGACGAACAACCACGTCATCGAGAACGCTCGCGAGATCACCGTGCGACTCTCCGACTCGCGGAAGTTTTCGGCGACGCTGGTGGGACGCGATCCCAAGACCGACCTCGCGGTGCTGAAGGTGCAGGCACCCGCGCCGCTGCCGGTCGCGGAGCTGGCCGACTCCGATCGCCTGCGCGTGGGGCAGTGGGCGATCGCCATCGGCAATCCGTTCGGGCTCGACCGCACGGTCACCGTCGGCATCATTTCCGCCACCGCGCGCAACCGCGTCGGCGTGGCCACGTACGAGAACTTCATCCAGACCGACGCCTCGATCAATCCCGGCAACTCCGGCGGGCCCCTGCTGAACCTCGATGGCAAGGTCATCGGCATCAACACCGCCATCGTGGCCGCCGGGCAGGGGATCGGCTTCTCGATCCCGATCAACGAGGCCAAGGCCGTGATGGCCCAGCTGATCGCCAAGGGGCGCGTGGTGCGCGGCTGGCTCGGCGTCGTCATTCAGGACCTGACCGACGAGCTGGCGTCGAGCTTCGGCGTGCGCGAGCGCGAGGGCGTGCTGGTGGCCGACGTGATGAAGGGCGGGCCGGCCGAGACGGCCGGCCTGCGCGCGGGCGACGTGGTGGTCGAGCTGAACGGCACGCGCATCCACGAGGTGCCGGATCTCCAGCGGCACATCGCCAACGTCGCGCCGGGCCAGCGGGTGCGCCTCGTCGTCGTGCGCGAAGGCGCCCCGCAGCGCGTCACCGTCACCGTCGCCGAGATGCCGGGTGAGGAGCCGCCGCCGGCGGCCCAGGCCGGCTCGGAGGGGTTCGGGCTGCAGGTCGAGGCGCTCGCGCCCGGCGCCGCCGAGCGGCTCAACCTGCCGATGTCGCAGGGCGTGCTCGTCGTCGACATCGCCACCGGCGGCCCTGCCGACCGCGCCGGCCTGCGACGCGGCGACGTGATCCTCGAGGTGGGGCGCCAGCCGGTGAGCGACGCCCGAACATTGAGTCAGGCGCTGGGCGCCGTCCCGGCAGGCGAGGCCGCGCTGCTCTACGTCCACCGCCCCGGCGGCGTCGGCAACCAGTTTGTCGTGCTCGAGAGGGGTGCGGGGCCGTGAGCGCCGACCTGCTGGGCGCCCCGCCGCTCACCACCCGGCGTCGCGGCACCGTCCTCGTGGTGGACGACGAGGAAGGCGTGCGGGCGTCGATCCGCGCCATCCTCGAGGAGACCTGCGAGGTGCTCGAGGCCGAGCACGGCGCCGCCGCGCTGGAGATCCTCGCGCAGCGCGAGGTCGACCTGGTCATGCTCGACCAGCGCATGCCGGGCGAGCCCGGCGTGGACATCCTGCCGCGCGTCAAGGCGCTCGACCCGTCGGTGGTCGTGGTGATCGCCACCGCGGTGCGCGACGTGCGCACGGCGGTGGAGGCGCTCAAGCGCGGCGCGTACGACTACCTGATCAAGCCGTTCGAGGTGGATGAGATCATCGGCCTCGCGGACCGCGTGCTGGAAAAGCGCGACCTCGAGCGCGAGGTCGTCTCGCTGCGCTCCGCCCTCGCCGGCGGCGGCGCCGAGACCTCCGTCGGGTTCGAGGGGCTGGTGGGCCGGCATCCCGAGATGGCGCGCCTCTACCAGCTGATCACGCAGATCGCGCCGACGCCCACCACCGTGCTCATCACCGGCGAGAGCGGCACGGGCAAGGAGCTGGTGGCGCGCGCGATCCACCGCCGCAGCGACCGCCAGAACGCGCCGTTCGTCGCCGTCAACGTCGCGGCCATCCCGGAGACGCTGGTGGAGTCGGAGCTGTTCGGCCACGAGCGCGGCGCCTTCACGGGCGCCCACGCGCGACGGCTCGGCCGCTTCGAGCTGGCGCACGGCGGGACGGTCTTCCTGGACGAGATCGGCTCGCTGCGCCTCGAGCTGCAGTCCAAGCTCCTGCGCGTGCTCCAGGAGCGGGAGGTCGAGCGGGTGGGCGGCCAGCGGCCGGTCCCGGTGGACGTCCGCGTGCTCGCGGCCACCAACGCCAACCTGCGCGCCGCGGTGCGCGAGCGCACGTTCCGGGAAGACCTGTTCTACCGACTGAACGTCGTCCCGCTGCGCCTGCCCTCGCTGCGCGAGCGGCGGGAGGACATCCCGCATCTCGTGGAGCACTTCGTCCGCAAGGCGGCGCGCGACTGCCGGCGCGACGTGCGCGGCGTGTCGGCGGGCGCGCTCGAGGTGCTCGCCCGCTACGACTGGCCGGGCAACGTGCGTGAGCTGGAGAACGTCATCCACCGCGCGGTCGTGCTGGCCACGGGACCGGTGCTGCACCTGCAAGACGTTCCGCTCGACGTCGCGATCCCGGAGACGGGCGCGCGGCTCACCGAGGACGACGGGCTGCCGCTGCGGGAGGCGTGCGACCGGTTCGAGCGGC
>QHSB01000631.1 GCA_003220335.1 Candidatus Rokuibacteriota bacterium | reverse complement strand
GGTGACGTGCTGGTCCGCGTACGACGTCTTCCACACGAAGGCGAGCGGGATCCGCACCCAGTAGACGTCGATGGCCTCGATCAGCATCACCAGGCTCCCAGGGCGACTATACTCTGCGCCACGCGCGAGGAGGAAGCATGAAACGACTCGTGATCGCGGTGGTGGCCGTGGCCGTGCTCGTCGCGAACGCCCAGGCCCAGCCCCGGCCGGCGCCGCCGACGAAGCCGGACGGCGAGATGCGCTGGGCGCTGTACGTGACGCTGGCCCCCGCCTGGTTCGATCCCGGCGAGGTCACCGGGGGCTTTCTCACGCCGTTCTGGGTGCTCTACGCGCTGCACGACGCGCTCGTGAAACCGATGCCCGGCAATCTCATGGCGCCGAGCCTGGCTGCGTCCTGGACGGTGAGCGCGGACCAGCGCGTCTACGAGTTCAAGCTGCGCGAGGGCCTGACGTTTCACAACGGCGACCCCTTCACCGCCGACGACGTGAAGTTCAGCTGGGAGCGGTCCAAGGTCGGCAAGGTGCTCAAGGACCGCGTGCGGAACGTCGAGGTCGTGGGCGCCTCCCGCGTGCGCTTCCATCTGCACGAGCCCTTCCCCGACTTCATGACGTTCTACGGAACGCTGGCCACCGGCGCCGGCTGGATCGTGCCCAGGAAGTACGTCGAGAAGGTCGGCGACGAGGGCTTCAAGAAACAGCCCGTCGGCCTCGGGCCGTACAAGTTCGTGAGCCACACGCCCGGCGTGGAGCTGGTGATGGAGGCCTTCGAGGGGCACTGGCGCAAGGTGCCGTCCGTGAAGCGGCTGGTGTTCAAGACGGTCCCCGATCCCACCACGCGGGCGGCCATGCTGAAGAACGGCGAGGTCGACGTCGCCTACATGCTCGACGCGCCGGCGGCGCTGGAGCTCAAGCGCGATCCCGCGATCCGGCTGGGGTTCTCGGGCGCGATCGGCGTGCACTACCTGGACTTCTTCGACCAGTGGGACCCGAAGTCTCCGTGGTCCGACCGTCGCGTGCGCCTGGCCGCCAACCACGCGATCGATCGCCGCGGGCTCATCGAGGCCGAGACCCTCGGCGCCTCGCGTCCAACCGGGAGCATGGTCCCGCGCTCGTTCGAGTTCGCCCTCGCGCTGCCGGCCTACGCCTACGACCCGGCGAAGGCCAAGCAGTTGCTCACCGAGGCCGGGTATCCGAGCGGATTCGACGGCGGCGACTTCTATCCCTATCCGCCTTACTGGTCGGCCGGGGAGACGCTGGTCAACTATCTGGGGGCGGTGGGCATCCGGATGAAGATGCGCACGATGGAGCGCGCCGCCTTCCACGCGGCCTGGGCCGGCAAGAAGGTCAAGGGCGTCTGCATGTGCACGCTGGCCAACTTCGGCAACGCGGCCACCCGGCTGGCCGAGGCGGTGCAGAGCGAAGGCACCTACGCGCGCGGCGCCGACCCCGACGTCGATGCGCTCTTCAGGCAACAGGCGCGCGAGACCGACCGCCGCAAGCGCGAAGCCATGCTTCATCAGATCCAGCAGCTCGTCTACGACCGCGTCCGCTTCGGTCCGCTCTACGAATTCATCTGGCCCAGCGGCATCGGCCCCCGCGTGGCCGAGCCGGCGCTGCTCCTGATCGACCCGTATCCCTGGTCGGCGCCCTACGAGGAGGTCCGGCTCAAGGCGAAATGAGTCAGGCGACGGCTCAGCCGCGCGAGGGCAGGGCCGCCACGAAGCTGCCGCTGATCAAGGTCTCGCCCTTCTGGTTGACGGCCTCGAGCTCGCCCTCGACGAGCTTCTCATCGCCCAGCTCGAGCTTGCGCGTCACCCGGCCCCGGCAGATGACGTCGTCGCCCGGCCAGGCGCGCGTGGCGAAGCGCACCTGGTAGCGGCGCACGTTGGGCCGGCCCGCGAAGGCCGTGACCACGCGGCTCAGGATGCTCGCGTTGAGCATGCCCATGGCGAACACGGTCGGATTGCCCGACGCCTCGGCGAACGTCTGGTCGTGGTGGATCGGGTTGAAGTCGCCGGACGCGCCCGCATACTTCACGAAGTCAGTCCGCGTGAGCTTCTCGACTCGCACCTCTGCCAGCGCGTCCCCTTCCTTCACGTCTTCCCAGTAACGCTTGGCGGCCGCCATCGCTCTTCCCTCTCCCTCAGTCCTTGACGACCTGGCCGGTCTCGATGCTCACACTGCGGGCGCGGGCCACCAGCGTTCCCCCCTGGTTGCGGTACTCCGTCTCGATCACCGCGAAGTTCATGCTGCCGCCGCGCTTGCCGGGCTTCTCGTACACATCCACCACCGTGCTCACGGCGGTCAGCACGTCGCCGGCGTGGATGGGCGCGAGGAACT
>QHSB01000630.1 GCA_003220335.1 Candidatus Rokuibacteriota bacterium | reverse complement strand
GCTGAGCGCCCTTTTTCGTGACCCAGCGTTTGCCCTTCGGTCCCTCCTCGACGTACGGCACGCGCTCGCGCATCTCGGGCGAGGCCTGCGTGACGAAGAGGTCGGTGGGCAGCCAGCAGAGATCGAGGTGGCAATCGGCGGAGATCATCTCGTAACGCATGGGGCCTCCCAGGGGCCTACTCATACACCTTCTCCTAGAGTCCGCGCCAGTACCGGCGCCCCTCCAGCCGCACGATCCGGCCGAAGCCGGGCGCCTGGAAGTGGCCGGCGGCGACCAGGATCTGCTCGCGCTCCAGGCGCTCGATCAGTGCGCGCCGCGTCTGGCGCGTGAGGTCGGGATCCATGTCGGCCCGCGAGACCCAGTCGGGCTCCTGGATCTGCACCGGGTTGTGCGCGGCGTCGCCGAGCACGAGCGCGCGCTCGCCGCGCGAGGTGACCAGGATGCACATGTGGCCCGGCGTGTGGCCCGGCGAGGGCACGGTCGTGATACTGCGCGTGACGCTGTGCTCGCCGTCCATGAACTCCACGAGACCGAGGTCGGCGAGCGGCCACACGCAGCTCGGCGCGTTCGGATAGCGCGTGGGCTGGATGTCCGGCGCGTGGCAGGCCTCCCAGTCCTTCGTGCTCACCCAGTACCGCGCCTTCGGAAACGTCGGCACCCAGCGGCCGCCGGCGTCGGTGAGGTTCCAGCCGACGTGGTCGCGGTGCAGGTGGGTCATCACGACCATGTCGATCTCGTCGACCCGCACGCCCTTGGCCTGGAAGTCCTTCAGCAGCGTGCCCCACGGCACGTCCGGCGTCTCCTTCGGGCGCGGACCGAGGCCCGTGTCGACGAGAATCGTGCGCCCGTCGGCGCGGATCAGGTAGGAGCCGAGGTTGAAGCGGACGTGGTGATCGTGCAGGTGCGCCTCGTGGGGGCGCCAGCGCTCCTCGGGAATCGTCGGGAAGAAGTTGCAGAGGTCGAACTCGAGCGTGCCGTCGGAGAGGGCCATGATCTCGACGTCGCCGACGCGGATCACGTGATCGGGCATGGTGAGCCGAAAGCGTACCACACGCTGTTACACTACCGGCGGACCCGCCGTCCCCCACCGGGAGGAGAGCATGTCGAAGGTGCCCGCGCTCGTGATCGCCGCGCTGCTGGCCGGCCTCGCCGCCGTCCCGCCGGCGCCGGCGCAGAGCACCACGCTGACGATGTCGTCGTGGGTGTCGCCGCAGCACCACCTGACCGCCAACGTGCTGCAGGGCTGGGCCACCGAGGTGGAGAAGGCGACCAACGGCCGCGTGAAGTTCACGATGCTGCCCAAGCATCCCTCGGCGCCGCCCGGCACCTTCGACGCCGTGCGCGACGGCCTCGTCGATCTCTCGTTCGTCACCGCCTCCTACACGCCGGCGCGCCACATCCTGCCGCTGCTGGCCGAGCTGCCGGGCAGCGGCGACACCGCGCTCGTCAACTCCGTCGCCTATTCGCGTGTCTACTGGAAGCACTTCCACAAGGTCGGCGAGTACAAGGGCGTGAAGCTGCTCGGCGTGTTCACGCACGGCCCGGGGCAGATGTTCACCAAGAAGCCGGTGAAATCCATCGCCGACGTGCAAGGCCTCAAGATCCGTACGGGCGGCGGCATCGCCGAGCAAGTCGCGAAGGCGCTCGGCGCCTCCGCCTTCGTGAAGCCGGCGCCGGAGTCCTATGAGCTGCTCAGCAGCGGCGTGGCCGACGGCGTCTTCTTCCCGCTGGAGTCCATCATCTCCTTCAAGCTCGATACGGTGCTCGAGCAGGCGACGCTCTTCCCCGGCGGCATGTACTCCTCGTCCTTCGGCTTCTTCATGAACGAGGACAAGTGGAACAAGCTGCCCAGGCAGGACCAGGAGGCGATCGAGAAGATCTCGGGCGAGCACATCGCGCGGCTGGCCGGCGCCTCGTGGGACGAGGCGGACCGCAAAGGCATGGAGCAGCTCAAGAAGTCCGGCGTGAAGATCGTCAACGCCGACCCCGAGTTCATCATCGAGGTGCGCAAGCGCTCGGCCCCCATCATCGAGGACTGGATCACCAAGGCCAAGGCCAAGGGCGTGGACGCCGCCAAGGTCCTCACGGAGTTCCGCGAGGAGCTGAAGAAGGTCGCCGCCGGCAAGTGACCGTCCCCGTCGGCCTGAACGTCTGGTCGCGCCTGGTCGAGGCGACGTTTCCCTATTTCGACCAGACGGTGGGGCCCTTCGACTCGCTGTGGCTGCCCGATCACGTCCAGTACGACGGTCACAAGGTCGCCGAGGGCTGGACGCTCCTCACATGGGCGCTCGCGCGCTATCCCGACAAGAAGGCAGGCCACGAGGTCCTCTGCAACAGCTTCCGCAATCCCGCGCACACCGCCAAGATGGTCGCCACCGCGCAGGCGCTGTCGGGCGG